>JAGOJA010000175.1 GCA_017995345.1 Flavobacterium sp. | reverse complement strand
AATATATGTAAGTTTGACACTTCAAAAAGTGAGCCAAATTTTTACAAAAATACTATTAAAAGCATTGCATACAAAGTTATTTCATATCGTTTTTTCAGTAATTTTTCTAACATTAGGAACCACCTCTATTTTTTCTCAAGAAAATCCAATTCCAGGTACCGTTATTTTAACGAAGTCTGATCTTGAAAAAGTTAAAGATTCTACTGCTTCTACTAAAGACACTATAAAAAAGAAAAAACCTTTCTTAGATGGTGTGGTAAATATGAAAGCGAAAGAATATGAAAAGCTTGACCAAAAGAAAAAAACTGTTACTCTTCACGATGAAGCAGAAATCTACTATACCGATTTTGAACTTAAAGCTGGTAGAATTGTTTTAGACTATGAAAAAAATCTAGTTTATGCTGGAAGATTAAAAGATTCGGCTGGAAATTACATTCAACGTCCTAAATTCAAACAAGGAGACAATGTTGTTGAACCCGATTCTATTATTTTTCACACCAAATCAAAAAGAGCTAAAGTTTGGAATTCGAGAACGCAACAAGGTGAACTTTTTATAAAAGCCGAAATTTCTAAAAAAGAAAATGATTCGGTTTATTTTATGAAAAATGCCCGAATGACTACTTCTAAAAATATAGAAGAACCAGAATATTATTTTTTAGTCAAAAGAGTAAAGTTTGTACCTAAGAAAAAAGTTGTAATTAGTTCTACTCAAATGTACATTGCGGATGTTCCTACTCCTATTTGGTTGCCGTTTGGTTATTTTCCAATGACCGAAAAAAGTACTTCAGGTTTTATCATGCCAACTCCAGGACAAAACAACAGACAAGGTTACTTTTTACAAAACGGAGGTTATTATTTTGCACTAAGTGATTATTATGATTTAGCCGTTTTAGGAGATTATTATACAAATGGTAGTTATGGTTTACGAGCCGAAAGTAGTTACGCCAAACGCTATAAATTTAATGGTCGTGTAAATCTTAGATTTGAAAACAACATTCAAAGTGAAAAAGGTTTTCCAGATTATTTAAAATCCAGACAATACAATATTCAATGGTCGCATAGCCAAGACACGAAAGCTTCACCTAATTCTAGATTTTCGGCATCCGTAAATTTAGGAAGTAGTCAATACTTTAGACAATCGGTAAATTTGAATAACATTGGTTCAACAGTAAATAACAATTTAAGTTCTTCTGTTTCCTATTCAAAAACCTTTCAAACGGTTCCTCAAGTAAACATGTCTTTGTCTGCAACGCATTCTCAAAATACAAATACGCAACAAATCGACATGACACTTCCAACGTTTCAAGCAAGTGTTGATCGTATTTTTCCCTTTGCTTCCAAAGATGGAGTTAAAAAAGGATTCATAAAAAATATTAATTTACAATATAATATTAGAGGAGAAAACAGAATTCGCACTACTGATTCTTTATTCTTTAAGCCTCAAATGTTTAGAGATGCACGAACTGGATTTCAACACTCTATCCCTATTAGTACTAATTTTAAAGTTTTTAGACACTTTAGTGTTACAGCTAGTGCTAACTATAATGAAGTTTGGACGTTAAACACTATCGAAAAATTTTATAGCGCTACAGAAAACAAAGTAGTTACTATAGATCAAAAAGGTTTTGAATCTTACCGTACTTATAATTTCAATGCTGGAATTGGAACAACACTTTATGGTACTTTTAATTTTGGAGAAGGTAAAAAAATTGAAGCTATTCGCCATGTAGTTCGACCAAATATTTCATATGGTTATACCCCAAGTTTTGATCAATACTTTGAAAGATATGCTTTAGATGCTACTGGAATAAATTTTGCCGATTATACAAAATTTGATAACGGTCTTTTTGGTTCGCCTTCAAATAATATTTCCAACGCATTGAATTTTTCCGTAAGTAATACTTTTGAAGCCAAAGTAAAAGATAAGGAAAGTAAAAAAGGCGAGACTAAAAAAGTAATGCTTTTAAACAACTTAAATTTTGCTACTCGATACGATTTTACAGCCGATTCTTTAAAATTAAAAGAAATTTCGGTTAGTGGTGGAACACAATTGTTCAAACAAAAGATGAGTGTCAATTTTGCAGCTGTTCTTGATCCGTATGCGATTGATAATTCAGGAAGAAGAATAGAAAAATTCAACATTGATAATGGTGGAAGTTTACTAAGATTGCCTCGCGCCAATTTAACTTTAAACTATAGTTTTTCAAGTGCTGATGGTGACAATAAAAATAAATCAAATGAACAAAATGTTCAAAATGGAGGTCGTGAAGACGATTTATTTGGTGTAGGTGCTGATTTAAGTGATAACCGCCAAAGTTTGTTTAAAAAAGACGAAGAAGGTGAAAAAAAAGATTCTAATTCAGAATGGTACAATACTAAACTACCTTGGGATTTAGTTATTGCTTATTCAATGAATTACAACAATACAAACAGACAAAACGAAATTGCTTCTCACTCTTTAATGGCATCAGGAAATATCGAATTAGCGCCAAGATGGAAAGTTGGATTTTCATCAGGATATGATTTTGTGCAAAAAGGGGTTACGTTTACGCAATTGCGTTTTGAGCGTGATTTAGAAAGTTGGAGAATGAGTTTCAACTGGGTACCATTTGGACAAAACACCTACTGGGGCTTTTTCATAGGAATTTCATCTTCTATATTAAGTGATATTAAATACGACAAACGCCAATTACCAGACCGCGTTTTCACACAATAATAAATATACAACATGAAAAAAATTATTTATACCGATAAAGCGCCTGCTCCTATTGGACCTTATAACCAAGCGGTTTTAGTAGGCAACACTTTGTATACTTCAGGGCAAATTGCGTTAAACCCAGCTACTATGGAGTTGGTTTTAGACGATATAGAAACTGAAACCAAGCAAGTAATGGAAAACATGAAAGCCGTTTTAGCTGCTGCTGATATGACGTTTGAAAACGTAATTAAAACTACCATTTTTATTATGAATATGGGTGATTTTGCAAGAATTAATACCGTTTACGGAAGTTATTTTGATGAAGCTACAGCACCAGCAAGAGAAACCGTACAAGTAGCGTGTTTACCAAAAAATGTAAATATTGAAATTTCAATGATAGCAGTTAAATAAATTTGCTAGACATTATAATATGAAATCCTCGCATTTTTTGTGGGGATTTTTTTATAAATTAGCTAAATGTAATAACTTTATGTTGTTATTTAATAGTT
>JAGOJA010000102.1 GCA_017995345.1 Flavobacterium sp. | reverse complement strand
TATTTAGAATGTGACATTTTAGTAGAAATTAGTTTTGAAATATCTTGCTTTATTTTCTACAGTTAATAGCTTGCCCTAGCTTTTAATTTATCTGTTAAATAATTTCTTATTGGGAAGTCTAAAAATTTAAAGACTAAGTAGGATAAGACTATTAATGAAGCTACAGAAATAGGAATTACCCACATCAATTCAGCAATGCTTGGTTTTTCTACTGTTACATAATTAGCAAATATCCACATAAATGGGTAATGGGTCATGTAAAGCGGGTAAGAAATAGCACCAGATAATGTGTTGATTTTATGATGACTACTAGCTAAACTCGCACCAGCGCCTAATGCAACAAGTAGCGGAAAGTATAAAATTACTAAAAGAGGATCGACTAGCCAGTTCCATTGTTTGCTATACGGAGTTATAAATGCTAACAATAATAAAGCACTCATACTTAGCAAACCTAATTTGTTTTTAATGATCCAATTAGAGCGGTAAATTAACATTCCCATTAAAAATGAAAAAGAAATACGAGCAAAACCATCAAGGAAAGTGCCGCCACTCCAACCACCAAGTAAACCACTGGAATTCCAACTTACATAAAAAAGACCAGCAGCTGCCAATAGAGTCAGTAGTGTAAGTACTTTTTTAGTAGCTTTAAACAATACGGTTGCATATAGTAAATTAGCGACGTATTCCCAAAACAAAGACCAACTAGGTGCATTTAAATTAAACAGATTAAAATACCGCTCAGACACTACCGGATAAGGGATTAAAAAAGTCGATGTTATGAAAATCAACGCAGTTTCTTTAAAACCATATACAGCATATAAGTTGTTATAAGGATCAAACAAAAAAGTAAATAACCCTAAAATAGATCCTATAATAACCAAAGGTTGCAACCGAATGAGTCTTAATTTAATAAAAGTTTTCAGCCCCATTCCAGCAATGCGGTTGTCATAAGCATAAACCACTACAAAACCAGATAAACAAAAAAAGAAATCTACTGCTAGATAACCATGAGCAATGAAATTTTTGCTGAAATCAGTAATGATAATTTCCATAAAATGAAAAATGACTACCACTACGGCGGCTAAGCCTCTTAAGCCATCTAGTATTTCAAAATGGGGCTTACTTTTTAGAAGTTCGGAGCCTATAAGTTTATCTTGCATTCATTTTATTTTTAATGATGTGTTTACAAAAACATCGTTTGGTTTCTAGTCGTATGGCTAATTCTAAAACAGCTGACAGTGAAGCCCTGTTTTTATAGGAAATTAACACTAAATGATTTGTCCGATTATTTTATTTCGGCGTTAAAAAGAACAACTTTGAAGTTTAAATTTTCTGAAGAAGCGTTTCTAACACGAATGTATTTTATAACTTGTTTTACAGCAGCTTGCATGATCTCTTTCTTTTCTTCGGCTGGTACTGTGGTCCACTTTGTACCATCGCTTGAAACCTCTAATTGTACCTTTTTATAAACAGAATTTGGAAACAATTGATAGGCTACTTTTTGAACGTGAGTTGCTTCCTGTAGTTCAAAACCAAAGTAGGCTTCTGGTAGTATTTGAATCACTTCCAATGGAGGCTGCAATGCAAGAGTTCTATCGCGTAAGCTGATTTGCTGGTTTTTTAACTGTTCAATGGTCGTATATAACGAGTGTGGATTATAATTTACATCTGTCGCTAAGTTTTTATTAAATTCTTTGTTATAGGCATCAGTCAAATAGGCAAAAGTAGTATCGATTAATGGAGCAACTACCAAAGTAGCTGTTTTGATACCAGGTTGATACGGATTTTGATTTGCAGTATGATCAATGGCATACATTTGTGATTTAATAGACTCGAAGGCGTGGTAACTTCTTTCAAAATCAGTAGTTTGTTTCGCTTGTAACGCACGATACATATTCAACGCAGCAAGTCCAGATTGTCCCTGTAATTTAAACTGTTCTACCCACGGACGAATTTCATCCATAAGTACGGGATTGTCTGTACTGTTCAACAAGATGAATGAAGCTTCTACCATCGCTTGAAACTCCATTTGAATGATATAGAAATTATCGATGTTTTGATTTGCTTCCAAATTTTGAAGAAATAAATCCGCTTTTGGTTTGAAAATAACGGATTCTTCGCGTCTGTATAAATGGCCATTAGGGCCTAAATCACTATTATGACGAGCGAAAATTTCTAAGGCAGGATAACTTTCAGGCATTACTACTTTTAGCGCATTCAACCATTTTTTCTCAGCTTGATATGTAGCCATGTTCCAAGAGTAATCAGCGACACCGTAAATTGCAATTTTTGATGCTTCAGCATGCTCCATCGGGTTAGAAACAAAACCCGAAATAGTATTGGCTATATCCGTTCCGTTTCCATAAGCTGGGCCTAAAAGTAAGTGATTCCTCACGTAATCAGAAACGGGGAAATTCCACCAAATAAAGGCTTCTCGTTGTATTTTGGCGTTAATCCATTTCATGGTTTCTTGGTCAATATCCGCAACAACACGATTACCAGTCCACATAATCCGAATAGAAGGATCTAGTTCCTTTCCTAAAGTTTCTAAATAATTGCTTTTTGGATCTGACCAGCTTTTATTGTATTCGGTAGGACACATAATCAAAGGCTTGACGTCTTTTTTTAATTTTACAAATTCCGAATTGATGTAATTTAATAATTGTGCTTGTTGACTCGGGTTTGTACCTTCTCCTGAAATATCATCAAAAAACACAGCGTAAGAACGTATTCCTAAGTCATACATTAGGCCGAATTTATGGAGTAGAGCAGCTCGGTCCTTGTCATTCCATTGAATGTCTTGTCCTGGATGTATTGCCCAAACAAAGTCAACATGATTTAATTCTGCTCTATCAATTAACTTTTTTAATTGAATGGCTTCATTAGTAGGGTAGGGCTTTCTCCAATTTGGGGAGCTATGGTATGGATCGTCTTTTGGACCGTAGATATAGGTGTTTAACTTATTAGAACCGTAAAAATCTAACTGACGAATGCGGTGTTCAAAACTCCAAGGAGTCCCATAAAACCCTTCTACAACGCCACGTGCCGTAACATCTGGGAAATCAATAATTTCACCCAAAGGCATTTTGTCCGACTGTAATAATGCCAACAATGTTTGTACGCCGTAATAGGTTCCTCTGGCATCGCGACCAATTACAGTAACCTCATTTTTAGAAATAGAGATATAATAACTCTCTGGTTTTGAAGGTACTTTTTTCTTCAGTTTTGCTGAAAATTTACTTTGAATATCTCCCACATTCACTGCAAAACCAGTAGGAGCTGTTTTTTTAAGATTAAAATAGGTGGCAAGCAGTTTTTGTGTTGCATCATCCTTATTTTTTTGCTGAATTTTAAATTTTTCAGGTATAGCAATCGCATTTTTTAGATTGCTTATTTGTGGCGTAGGATTCAGTTCCAAATTTTGAGTATATCCTACACTTATAATGAAAAGTAAGAGGACAGAAAGTAAATGTCTTTGGAAGGAAAATGGGATTGCTATTTCTTTTTTGGTTGCTTTCATTTTGATAAATTTTATTTTTCGGCTAGTATATTGAGTGTGTTTTTTGCGTCTTTTACCAGTTTTTCTAAATCTTTGGGTTTGGTAGTGATAGTAAATTTTTGAACTAAAGTATTTAAGGAATCCAGTTCTGCTGTCCTGTTTCTTCGCGTAAAATCCTCCCTGAGAATCCTGATTTTTTCAGCATCTTGAATGCCCTCTCTAAGGGTTTCAAAACGTATAGAACTTCGGTTATCAGGATAAACAATGTAAGTGTCGCCTGCTGGCCAAGCTCTAAAACGGGAATCATGTAATGGCTTTTCGGTCCAGCTATTGTATGCCCAGCGAAGAAAGCCATCAAAGTTTGCTGCCATTGTGTACCAGCCTATAAAAACGCCCTCTGCAGGAGGTGAAAAGGTAAAAGTATTTGGAAAACTATCCGAACAACAAACATAATGCGTGCTTATATAATCATTAGCTCGTCTTTGCTCTAAATCGACCGCATCAACAGGATGTCCAAACGCTACAGACATATCTTTTAAATCGTTTGGATATAACTTATAACTCTTATGATTATCGGCAAAGGATACGCCAAACTCTGGTGCATATTTGTTCAGTAATTGTAGCATGGCCTTCATTTCTTCTGGTCCACGTTCGTCCATTGCAATTCGGGTTATTTTACTCCATCCTTTTTGCTGCAAATGGATTTTAAATTTTTCTAAAAAAGGAATCCATAAATCTTCGTATGCTTTCGTGCCAGGAGCGGCTTTTACTTTAATTTCCTTATTTTCAGTTTCATCAAAATAATAAAATTCATTGCCCCAAGGCACCATCGAATAACAACTAATTTGTTTTTTAACACCCAAATCCATCATCAATTGTACCCAAGTATCAAAAATAGCATAATCATATTCCCAAGTACCGTCTTTTTTCTTTTTCCATTCAATCATAGCTTCAAATTGATCGAATGTCTGACCACCCCAAGGACGTTTGTTTAGCGATACTGTTATTACCTTTTGTCCCGCATCGGCAAGGCGTTTCATGATGGGTTTTAATAAATCAATATGTTTTGGTGACCATGGTTTTACGTCATGATAACGCGCTACTGCGTAGGGGTTTTGCCATAAATCTAAATGAAATCTCCAGTCAGTTGCTGCTGGTAAGACTCTGTCTACAACATTCAAATTCAAATAGAATTCGTTGCTTTTTTGACCTTTTATATTTATTGTGAAAACACTTTTATACGAACCTGCTTTTGTATTTTCAGGAATATCAATTGTTACCCAAATAGGTCTGCTTTCTTTTGATTTTATGGAGTAGGAAGAAACAGGTTCAAAAGCATCGGCCGATATAGAAGAAGCAAAATCTTCTGGTTTTCTATACCCGCAACCTTCTGCAAATTCGTCTGTAATCACATATTTTACAAAATTAATAGCGGCAATCCTAGAAGACAATACTTCTCCTGAATTGGATTTAAAATCAGAGATTTTGGTATTTACTTTTGTTACAGAATCAGTACTCCATAATACCAATTGCACTGCAATACGTTCGCCTTTCCAAGCAGTACCAGTCCAAGTGTTTTTTTGTTCGATTTTTGGAATTTCACTTCGTACAAAACGAATATCAGTTGTCGTAATCGATGCTTGCAAACCCTTTGGAACGTGCAACCAGTTTTCCTTTGTATTTGGAGACGGGTCATGCGGTTCTTCATACGTTTGTGCCACAATAAAGTCTTGTTGGTTTTTACATCCAAATAGAAGCAAACAAATACCTAATAGTAAAAAAATACGATTCATAGTGATGAGGGTTTTAATTTAGCTTTATTGTTTAGCCACGGAATTAGTTCCTTGATAACAGTCGAAAACAAGAAAATAGAGCATTGTTTTTTTGAATGATTTAATCATGTGCAATTACATTTCCTTTTAAAACTTGTTTTTCGCCATTAGGCGCTTTAAACGAAACGGACAATTCCCCGCCGCCTGTTGCTTCGTGGTATTTTATAGTAATCGGATGCCAACCTTTTTGAAGGGCTACCATGCCGTTTTTCTCGATAGCTGAGTGGTTACCGCCATTGTCAACTACCATTTTATCGCCAATGAACAATAAACTTCCATCGTCTGATTTAGTAGCGAACTCATATAAACCTTCAGCTTCGGCATAAAAATAGCCTTTAAAAACCATTGAAAGTTGTTCAATACCTTCGTTTCCAGCTAAATTAATTACTGTAACAAATTGATATGTAGCATTTTTAGGCAATGCAACAGAATCCACAATCTTAAACTGTTTAACACCAGTCCAACGTTGCAGAGCACCCGTTTTTGGTGTGATATTTAGCGACTCTAAATAGTTTTGTTTTTCAATGAGTGCCGCTTTAGTTTCGCTGGCAACATTCCCTCGGTAAGCAATGGTGTTTAAGGTAGTTGTTTGTGAAAATTCTAAAGGAGCTGTATATTTTTTCGAAGTTTTAGAAGGTGTCGTCCCATCGGTGGAATAATAAATAACCATGTCTTCTAATGGTGCGTTCAATTCGATAGTAACTTTATCCAAAAAGGCAACTTTGTCTTTCAAGCCAGTCACAGGCGGAATATGATATTGAATATTCAAAGCTTCCAATCGTTTGTATTGTAAGTTCATCCTTTTTTGAAAATCGTCGTAATTTTTATCTTCTTTTGAAGTCCAAGAAGTTTCTGCCAAAGCTAGAAATCTTGGGAAGGCTTGGAACTGCAAGCGTTTGAAATTTGGAATCATTTCGGACCATAAATTAGCTTGAATTCCTAAAATGTGTTTGGCTTGCTCTTTGGTGAAATTCTCTGGAATAGGCTCGTATTGATATATTTTTTCAAATGGAGTTGCTTCATGTTTTGCATCAAAATAATATTCAAAACAGGGTGTAATTATCATGTCATTTCCATGCTTTGCTGCAATATCTCTCATCGTAGGAGCCCAGTTACGCCACCACATCATGGTTCCATCTTTTGACAAACCACCTTCTACAATTTCATCCCAGCCTAACAATCTTTTTCCTTTTGAGTTTAGAAAAGTTTCAATATCTCTATTGAAAAAAGACTGTAATTCGTGTTCATTTTTTAGGTGATGGTCTTTAATCGCTTTCTGACAAAGCGGACATTTTTTCCAAGATTCGATATTCACTTCGTCACCGCCAATATGAACGTATTTTGAAGGAAATAAATCGACAATTTCGGCTAAAATATCCTTGGTAAATTCATAAGTTGTTTCTTTTCCTAAGCACGCTGGACTCGAAAATAGTTCACCCCAACCTGCTTCATTCGTGCACGATAAATAAGGATAATTATCAATAGCCGATTTTAAATGTCCGGGCATGTCTATTTCAGGAATTACTTCAATTTGCCTTTCAGCTGCATAGGTAATAATTTCTTTAATTTGTTCTTGTGTAAAAAAACCACCATACATTCTTTGCCCCTCTCGATTGTGGTAATGTTGCTCGTCAATGATGAAAGAAGGATCTGTTTTTGCTAATTCGTTACAAGTTATATCATGAGAGCTTTCTACACGCCATGCTCCTTTTTCTGTTAGGAGTGGGTATTTTTTTATTTCAATTCGCCAACCTTGATCATCTGTTAAATGCATGTGGTAGGTGTTCAATTTATATAATGCCATGTAGTTTAAAAAGGTTTTTACTTCATCGATACTGAAAAAATGGCGACTAAAATCCATTTGCATTCCTCGCCATGAAAAACGAGGAGTATCATTAATAACAATACTAGGTACTGACCAGTTTTTTTCTATACTATTGGCTGTTTCAATACTTGGCGGAAGCAATTGGCGAATGGTTTGAATCCCATAAAAATAACCAGCTGCGTCACTAGCTTTTATATTAATTTTTTTTGGACTTATTTCTAAATGATATCCTTCTGGTTTAATGCTTTTATCTTCTGTAAAAATGATGGTTGCGTTTCCTTTTGTTTCTGAAATAAAAATAGGGTAGCCTGCCGCTTTTTCAAAGAGGTCTGATAAATATTTTGCAGCAGGTTTTTGGTTCTCATTATCTACGAAAATCTTTGTCCTTTTAGAAAACAAATACGACCCTTCTGTAATAACCATGTCAGACGGTTTCGGAACTATGGAAATTTCAGTTGCGGCAACTGTTTTTGATGTGGTTTGACAGCTGATACAAACGGATAATAACAACAGAATTATAGCAGAATATTTCATTTTTTATAGTTTTGAGGTTTGATATTGTATTCCAGTTTCGCTTTATTCGGCATCTTTAAAATAGTTGATGCCTAAATTATCCCAATGCTTTTGCATCTTTTTAAGTGCTATTTTAAAACTATTATAATTTTTGTTTTCTAATGAAGTCCAACCCACTTCTGCGTAAGCCGCAATTCTAGGGAAAGCTTGTCGTTCAATATCAGCATTTGTTGGCGTCCATTCGCTCCACATTTGGCACCCTAAACCGTAAATATTTTCATGATATTGGGCGTCCAAACCTTCTGGAATTGGGTCAAAAGCATACGCTTTTTCTAAAGGAATAGATTTGTAATTATAATCCAAGTAGGTACTACTATGTAGCGAATTTACAATGCCATAGCCTTTTTTTGCAGCATCTGTTAATAATCCTAAATCGCCTTTCCAGAAATGTACAATCACGTTTTTAGACAATACCGTTTCTGCTTCTTTGTCTGCTTGTTTTTCAGCAAAATCAGTATGGATGTTTTTTCCTAAAATTTCATTCCATCCCATCATGCGACGTCCATTTTCTTCAATGTAATGTGATATCTTATTGGTAAAATTTATTTGTAAATCAGCAGGTGTAGGAATGTTATTTTCTTTCATATATTTTTGAACTGAACTCGACTTTTCCCAAACTTCATATCCCACTTCGTCACCACCAATATGAATGACTTCTGAGGGAAATAATTCGAAAATCTCAGTCAAAACGTCCTTCATAAATGTGATAACTTCGGGTTTAGTAACATCGTAGTTGTCATATAAACGCCCAAATTTAACAGGAACATCAATAGCGATACCTGCAGTTCCTAACCAGGTGTATGCTGCTATGGCTGCACTCGAATGTCCTGGCATTTCAAATTCTGGTACGATGTTGATGTTTCGCGCTTTTGCATAAGCTACAATATCTTTAATTTGTTCTTGCGTATAGAATCCGCCATGAGGTTGACCAGAAGTTTTTCCGCTTTTCCAAGTACCAATTTCACTATCGGCACGAAATGCGCCGACTTTGGTCAATAGTGGGTATTTTTTTATTTCGATACGCCAACCCGCATCATCAATTAAATGCCAATGGAAAGTGTTCATTTTTAATAAGGCCATTTGGTCCAGCATTTGCTTAACAAAAACTTCACCATGAAAATAACGCGCTTCATCCAACATAAATGCGCGCCACTTAAATCGTGGTCCGTCCTTGATAGTGACAGATGGAACTAAATACTTTGTATGGCGTGTATCTTTTGAAGTTTCAATTGCCATTAATTGTTTTACTGTTTGAACCCCATAAAAATAACCTGCTACATCATTGGCGTAAATAGTGATTTTTTTTGGAGTTACTGATAGCTCATACGATTGCGCATTTAAACCTTCTTTTTTTTCAAAAACAATAGAAGAGTTGTTGTTCTTATCGATATTTAAGTTAAAACTGGCTGTTTTATTAATATAGTTTTGAAGATCTTGCGCGGCGATTTGTTGTTCATCAAGATTTGAAAAGATGGTCTGATCTGCTTTAAAGGCGAAAGAAGCCTTATGCAGGTCTAATGAGATCGGTTTTGGTAGTATTGCGATTTCAGAGGTGGAAAAAGTCCTGTTTTTTTCGGCGCAATTGGTTAGTGTTAGAAGAGCTATGAAAGCAAATATGATTAATTTCATAATTTTATGTTTTAGATGTTAATTTTTCAAATGTTTACTATTGATTTTTATACCCAAATTTATACTCTTTTTCACATTCGGGTAGCACTTGATTATCGTGCAAAGAACTGTTGTTCCTCTATATTATTATGCTTAAAGCAAACTTCAATTGCTTTCGTTTTACTTTATAAAACAGTCTTAATCTTGTTTAATAAACCCCATTTTATAATCAGTGGTTACAAATTCCATTAAAGCATTATAAATATAATCAGTCACTTTTTTCTCTCCGGGAAAATTTATTAAATCTACCGTATCTTCTGGGGTATGGTATTGCGGATGCCCACCGGTATGTATGCCCAAAACCGAAATATCTTTGGCATAAAAAGAGACATGATCAGAGCCGCCAACTGAGCCTGCATGAACAATAGGTGTCAAACCTAAGGATTTACCGAGGTTTTGCATAAAAGGTACACCATCAGGAAATGTGCCGGCACCGCCCATATAAACATGATTTTCCTGGTTTAGTCTTCCCAACATATCCATATTGATCATTAACTTTATCTCTGAAAGTGGAACTAACGGATTTTCTACAAAATATTTACTCCCTAATAATCCTTGTTCTTCGGCTCCAAAGGCAATAAAAATTATACTTCGTTTTAGTTCTTTTTTGTTAGCAGCGATTTTTTCGGCGATTTCCAAAAGTGCCGCAGTTCCGCTCGCATTATCATCGGCACCATAATGTATGGTGTTTTTTTTGTTAGATTTTGATGAAGGACCGCCTAGTCCTAAATGATCGTAATGTGCGCCCAAAATAATATATTCATTTTTAAGGTTGGGATCGTTACCCTCAATATATCCCACCACATTACTGGTATGTACCAAAGGTTTTTCTTGCCCCCCTTTTTCTACTCGTAAACGTGCTTTGAATTTTTGTTTATAATTGTTTTTAAAAGAAAGTAACCCTTGTTTTTTGAAGTCTTTTTGTAAATATTTTACAATTCTTTTGTTGGCTTTTCCACCAGGATAGCGTCCTGCATTTTTTTCGGAAGTCAAAAAAACAATATGATCTTTTAATTCGTTTACTGTAATATCAGATTGTGAATATCCAGAAGAATAAAAGAGTGCAATAAGTA
>JAGOJA010000026.1:9257-30024 GCA_017995345.1 Flavobacterium sp. | reverse complement strand
TAATTAATACCTAAATTTGAAATCATACCTTAAAATATCGTTCTATCTCCTTGTTTTATTGACCTCAGTAAATCAATACGCGCAACATCACTCCAAGATGACAGTTGGCCTTGATGCTGAAAAAAAAACACTAAATATTAAGCAGGAACTTATTTTTATAAATCAATCGAGTGACACCTTGACATCGATAGTTTTGAATGACTGGAATTATGCTTTTTCTAATAAAAATTCAGCTCTTGCCAAACGATTTTCGGATGAATTTTACAGAGGTTTTCATTTGGCCAAAGAAGAAGAGCGCGGGAGCACGTTAAATTTGATTATTAATGATGCTGCTCAACAGTTTTTACCTTGGCAAAGAATCGATAAAAATCCTGATTGTGTTGTGGTACAACTCAAGGAAAAGTTGCTACCAAATCAGAAAATCACTTTACATCTTTCGTACATCTCAAAAATTCCCAGTGAAAAATTCACCAAATACGGCTATAGTAACGATGGCGGTTTTAATCTAAAAAACTGGTACCTTACTCCAGCCCGATATGACAACCATGCTTTTGTAAAAAACAGTAACAATAATCTGGATGATATTGCAAACGCCGTTTCTGATTTTGAAATTGACCTTACGATTCCCAAAGGATTAGAAGCCACTTCAGACTTAAACAGCGTAAAAACAGCTGAAAATTACGGTTTTTTTAGTTATAAATTATCTGGAGACAATAGAACTGATTTTAGTTTGATTATTGAGTCCGAATCCAGTTTTGAAAGTTACAAAAACGGGTCCGTTGAAGTACTGACTAATTTAAAAAATAATAAATTAGACAACTTCCAAAAAGCAATTGTAATTGGTAAAATTATAAATTTTGCAAACGATTTAATTGGAAACTATCCCTATCAAAAGATTGTTGTTTCACAAACGGATTACGAACGAAATCCTTTTTATGGATTGAATCAGCTTCCTGCCTTCGTAAGTCCATTTCCGGATGGATTTATTTTCGAAATTAAATTTTTAAAAACCTATTTAAACGAATACTTAAAAACAAGTTTGCATCTGGATCCCAGAAAAGACAATTGGATTTATGATGGAATTCAAGTCTATGCAATGATGAAATACATAGATAAAAATTACCCAGAAACTAAAATGGTTGGTAGTCTTTCTAATATTAAGCTATTAAAAAGTTTTAACTTAGCTAATATTAACTTTAATGATCAATACAGCTATTTTTACATGTTGATGGCAAGAAAAAATCTGGACCAACAACTAGGAAGTCCAAAAAACACTTTAATCAAATTCAATGAACAAATTGCTAGTAAATACCGTGCGGGATTAAGCATAAGGTTTCTGGATGATTATTTACAAAACAATGCTGTGCCGAACAGTATTAAACAATTTTATGATAAAAATCAGCATAAACAAGTATCAAGAGCTGATTTTGAAAGGCTATTAAAATCAAACACCACTAAGGATATCAGTTGGTTTTTTAACACTATTATTAACTCAAGAGACATTATTGATTATAAATTTTCGAGTGTAAAAAAAACCAGAGACAGCGTTACATTTTCAGTAATAAACAGAACGGGAGCTCCTATTCCCATTCCAGTTTATGGAACAAAAAAAGGTACAATGATTTTTAAGCAATGGCTTGATATTGAAGAGTGTGACAGTACTTTTACAGTTCAGAGAAAAGAAGTAGATAAAATTATTTTAAATTTAAAAAATGAAGTTCCAGAATACAATTTAAGAAATAACTGGAAGAAACTTACCGGTTTTTTCCCGAACAATCGTCCTGTAAAGTTTGTATTTATGAAAGATTTAGAAGATCCATATTACAATCAAATTTTATATGTACCCACAATATCTTACAATTTCTATGACGGTTTGACGCCCGGAATTCGATTGCACAACAAAACCATTTTAGATAAACCATTTATTTTTGAGATCAATCCCTCCTATTCTTCTAAATCAGATAATTTATCTGGTTCAGCTATTTTTGTAATCAATCAAAATTACAGAAACAGCACCCTTTATAATGCCAAATATTCAATGAGTGGTTCCTACTTTCATTATGCACAAGATGCCACTTATCTGAAATTAAATCCCACAGTTCAACTACGAATTAGGCAGCCAAACTTTAGAGACAATAGAAAACAATTAATCTTATTTCGACAAGTAATTGTTAATAAAGAAAAAAGTGCTTTTGTAACGGAAAACTCCCCTGAAAATTATTCCGTTTTTGATGCCAGATATATCAATACAAGAACAGAAGTGACCAATCATTTTAACTTTAGTTCTAATATTCAAGTTTCAGGAGATTTTGGAAAGGTTATTGGCGAACTCGAATATCGAAAATTATTCGAGAATAATCGTCAGATTAATCTGCGGTTTTATGCTGGTAGTTTCTTATACAATAAAACACAATCGGATTTTTTCAGCTTCGCATTAGACAGACCTACGGATTACCTATTTGATTACAACTATTTTGGAAGGTCTGAGAGTATGGGACTTTTCAGCCAACAATATATTCAAGCAGAAGGCGGCTTTAAATCAAAAATTGCCACTCCTTTTGCCAATAAATGGATTACCAGTCTAAATGCAAGTTACAGTGTATGGAGTTGGATTGAGGTTTATGGTGATTTAGGCTTTATAAAAAACAGTGGTAAAAATGAAAAATTTGTATATGATAGCGGAATTCGTCTCAATCTAGTAACCGATTATTTTGAATTATATTTTCCGATATATTCAAATAATGGATGGGAAGTTTCTCAAAAAAATTACAATGAAAAAATACGTTTTATAGTCACTTTCTCACCTAAAACATTAATCAATCTTTTTAATCGAAAATGGTTTTAATCTAACGTAATTATACTATTCTTATTAATATGTTTGTATAGTTACACATACCAAAAAAATAAAGTTCTTTTTATTAGAATAAATTGAAATAATTTAATTCTATTTTTATAATCAATTATGAAAATCGCTAGTTTTTAAGTAAATTTGCCATACAAAGTTATACTTTTCAATTATGATAAAAGAAAAAACCGATACTGCATTGACATTTGAAGATTTCAAAACTGAAGTTTTGAATGACTATAAGATAGCAATAATAAGCCGAGAATGCAGTTTATTAGGACGTAAGGAAGTATTGACAGGAAAGGCTAAATTTGGTATTTTTGGTGACGGAAAAGAAGTGCCGCAACTGGCAATGGCGAAAGCGTTCAAAAATGGTGATTTTCGTTCTGGGTATTACCGCGATCAAACTTTTATGATGGCTATTGGAGAGTTGACAATGCAACAATTTTTTGCTGGTTTATACGGTCACAATGATATTAAACAAGACCCTATGTCAGCAGGAAGACAAATGGGTGGTCACTTTGCCACGCATAGTCTTAATGAAGATGGTTCTTGGAAAAATTTAACAAAACAAAAAAATTCAAGTGCTGATATTTCTCCTACCGCAGGACAAATGCCCAGATTATTAGGTCTTGCTCAAGCATCAAAAATATACAGACAAGTTTCAGGAATACCCAATGCTTCCAATTTCTCTATTGAAGGAAATGAAATTGCATGGGGAACTATTGGTAATGCAAGTACATCTGAAGGGGTGTTTTTTGAAACGATAAATGCTGCGGGTGTTTTACAAGTACCAATGGTAATGAGCGTTTGGGATGACGAATATGGTATTTCAGTTCATGCCAGACACCAAACGACAAAAGAAAATATATCTGAAATATTAAAAGGATATCAAAGAGAACACAACACCAATGGCTTTGAAATTTTAAGAGCGAAAGGTTGGGATTATGCGGAATTGATTGCTACTTATGAAAAAGCGGCCAAAATTGCCCGAGAAAATCATATCCCTGTTTTGATTCACGTAAACCAATTGACGCAACCACAGGGACATTCTAGTTCAGGTTCGCATGAAAGATACAAAAATGCAGAACGATTAGGCTGGGAAAAAGATTTTGATTGTATCCGCCAAATGAAATTGTGGATGATTGCCATCAATATTGCTTCTCCAGAGGAAATTGATGCTATTGATGCGCAAGCTAAAAAAGATGTTTTTGAGGCCAAAAAGGCTGCTTGGAATGCCTTTATAGAACCTGTTATTGAAGAGCAAAAAGAACTAGTCGCTTTATTGCAAAAAATAGCTGAAACCAGTAATAATAAGGAAGCCATATTAAAATTTATTGCTGACTTAAGCGGAATCAAATCTCCAATAAAAAAAGAAATTCTGGTTACAGCCCGTAAAGTATTGCGATTGATCCTTAATGAAGATGGGAAACCAGAACTTTCGCAATGGATAACAGCGTATACAACAAAAAGTCAAAAGAATTTCAGTAGTAACTTATTTTCAGAAACAGATTTAAATGTGTTTTCTGTTGAAAAAGTTTTACCTATTTATGCAGAAGATGCAAAAGAAGATACGGATGGACGCATGATTTTGCGTGATAATTTTGATGCTATTTTTACTAAATATCCTGAAGCATTAATTTTTGGCGAAGATGCTGGAGCTATTGGTGATGTGAATCAAGGATTAGAAGGAATGCAGGAAAAATACGGAGTGCTACGCGTTGCCGATGTTGGCATTCGTGAAGCTACGATTTTAGGTCAAGGAATTGGAATGGCTTTAAGAGGCTTGCGCCCAATTGCCGAAATTCAATATTTAGATTATTTATTGTATGCCATTCAAATCATGAGCGATGATTTAGCGACATTGCGCTATAGAACAGTTGGAAAACAAAAAGCACCATTAATTATTCGTACTCGCGGTCACCGTTTAGAAGGCATTTGGCATTCCGGTTCTCCTATGGGAATGATTATAAATGCCATACGAGGAATTCACGTTTTGGTTCCTAGAAATATGACGCAAGCGGCCGGTTTTTATAACAGCTTACTAGAATGTGACGAACCCGCTTTAGTTATCGAATGTTTGAACGGCTATAGATTGAAAGAAAAGATGCCGTTGAATTACGGCGAATTCAAAACACCAATTGGGGTTGTAGAGACTTTGAAAGAAGGAACTGACATTACACTAGTTTCTTATGGTTCTACTTTACGATTAGTACAACAAGCCGCCAAAGAGCTGCTTGAAGTAGGGATTGATTGTGAAATTATCGATTTACAATCGTTACTCCCATTTGATATTAATCAAGATGTTGTAAAAAGTATTGCTAAAACAAATCGTCTTTTGGTAATTGATGAAGATGTTCCCGGAGGAGCTTCCGCTTATATTTTGCAACAAATAATTGAGCAACAAGATGCCTATACTTATTTAGACAGTAAACCGCAAACCTTAACTGCAAAAGCACACAGACCAGCTTATGGAACGGATGGAGATTATTTTTCTAAACCATCAACTGAAGATGTTTTTGAAAAAGTTTATGCAATGATGAACGAGGTAAATCCATCAAAATATCCAAATCTATACTAAAAACTAATAGAATCAAGTGAAATCCCAATCGTAAAGTTTGGGATTTTTTTTAAAAACAACCCACTTTTTCTACAAAAGATTTAAAACAATTAATTATCAATTAATTGGCTAAAGACAAAACAAAAATGAGAAAAAAAAATCTTGTTTTTAGGTATAGCATCAATGATAGCAATTATTTCTTGAAATGAGAAAGAAGAAATTACTACGCCAACGCCAATTGAATCTTCACGCGAAACAACTACTGAAGCAGCAGCAATTTCTAGTGAAGTAAAAGATAGCATCAATAAAAGTAGTGCTGCTGATGTAAATAGTACAACTAAAAATGAAGCAAAAAAAACAACCGTAAATGTTTCCACCAGTGAAGCAAAAATTGAGGTTAAAAAATAACAGAGCCTATTTTCTTAAGTAAAAAGTATAAAGCCGGCATAAGATATATATGTTGGCTTTTTTTATTTTAACTTTAAACTTTATAAAAACAATCATATATGACCCCTTTAGAAACAATATTATCAAACATACAAAATGTAAAAGTAATAGACGAATCCATTGATTATAGTCAATATATTCCTTTAAATTTATCAAGCACTAATGAAGTTCTTGCTAAAATAGAAATTACGAATTCGACACATTTTGAAAAATTCATCGAAGATTATTTAGCTGAAAACAATGCAAAAGTAGCATTTGGAGGATATAATGAAATTAGAAATTTATACAAAAGAAGCACTGCTTTTAATGATCATAAAACAGAAGAACGCAACATTCATATTGGTTTAGATTTGTGGATTAAAGCCGGCACACCTGTTTTGGCAGCACTTGATGGATTTATTCACAGCTTTAATTACAATACTGGTGTGGGTGATTATGGACCCACTATTATCATAGAACATAAAATAAAAAACCAACATTTTCATACTTTATACGGCCATCTTTCGTTAGAAAGTATAAGTAATATAAATATTGGGGATCCAGTCTTAAAAGGAATGCAAATAGCAACGCTAGGAGATGCAGCAGTTAATGGGGATTATTCCCCACATTTACATTTTCAAATAATTGAGGAAATTCCGAATAAATTTGGAGATTACCCAGGAGTTAGCACCAAAAGTGACCTAAATTATTACTTAAAAAACTGCCCAGACCCTAACTTATTATTAAAAATAACATAGATTATGAGAAAATTAATTATTGTCATAAGTATTCTTTTACTCATTGGATGTAAATCAAAAAAAAGAACAGCTGTTCCAGAACCTGAACTAGAAAAAGCGAAAATTACAAAACTAGCAGTATCTGAAATAGATAATAGCCAAAAGAATAAAGCGTACGAATTAGGAAAGAGAGTTTTGATGACTTGCAACACTTCGAGGTTTAAACCATTTAACGAAAGTGAAGCCACATCATCAGTAATCAAAAATACAACTGAGGAAAGACTTACCAAAACATGCACTAGATTTCGTCAATATTATGGGAAATTTATTGATCTTCAATTAATTGAAGTGTACAAAAACAATACAGACGGTACAATTGTTTTTCGTTACAAAGCATTGTATACCAAAAAAGTAGCCAATAAGGAACTTCGTGTTTTCATGAATGAAGAAAATAAGGTTTCATCAATTAAATCATTGGATTGGGTAGACACATTCAAATAAGGACAGATTAATTGGAATGATTTTCGCTAAATCATCATACTTAAATCCGTTTTTATTAGGTAAAATCCGTATCATCTTTCTACTATTTTCAGCATTGGTACAAGTAACGGATTGTACAAAAATATAATCTCCTCTAAAAATATATCAGTCAACGTTTTATAACTTATATTCTGTTCAAGAATATCGATACCAAGGCACTACTTTAACCAGTAAAAAAATGATTTTCAGCATCCTAAAAACTGTGACTGAATAATTCAAGACAATAAACACTATAAAGCCTGTAGCTTTTTACCTGCAAAATAAAAATAAGCAAAACTTTAAAGAAAATTTATATCGAATGTTTTGCTCCTTCCTCTAAAAAAGCACTTAAAAAATGAAGTCTTAAAGTTCAATTAAAACAAAAAAATAAAACATAACTATCTAAATAATAGGTTTTTATATTTTTTTTTATAACTAAACAAACTACAAGATCATAAATCTTAGTTTTTTATTACTAGATACTAGTACTCAACCTAGTAACTAACACTATTTCTTAAAAAATCATAACTTATTTGTAAAGTTATAAAATGTACCTTTAAACCTAAAACGTATTTTTGTCTAACTGCAAAAGAAATATATTTGAAACTATACATAAAATACATGGTAAGCAACCGCTGTAAAATGGCGGTAAAAGAAGAATTGAAAAAGCTTCAGCTACACTTTATGGTTGTCGATTTAGGAGAAGTTGAAATCATGGAAAATATTTCGATGGAGCAAAGACAATTACTAAAAGCGGCACTTTTAAATTCAGGGCTTGAATTGATGGATGATAAAAAATCCATGTTAATTGAGAAGATAAAAAATGTAATTATTGAGATGGTTCACCACTCAACGGAAAATATTAAAATTAATTTTTCGGATTATTTAAGTCAAAAATTAAATCACGACTACACCTACTTATCCAACTTGTTTTCTGAAGTTCAGGGAACAACAATAGAACAATTTATAATTTCTCATAAAACGGAACGTATAAAAGAATTGATTATTTATGGTGAATTGAATATAACTGAAATTGCTTGGAAAATGAATTACAGTAGTGTGGCCCATTTATCGAGTCAGTTTAAAAAAGTAACTGGGCTCTCCCCTTCTCATTTCAAGAAATTAAAAGATAAAAGGCGTAATCCAATTGAAGAAATTGGAAATTTAGAAAATAGAAATAACTCCATTTAATACACATAGAAATCATAAATAATCAAGTATCAAAATATGCTAGAAGTCTTATTGAAGCTAGTTTGGACCCTACAATCTCAATAAATATTGAGGGAAAAATTACCAACGTAAATGAGGCAACAATAACTATCACAGGTATGAATCGTGACCGTTTAATTGGTTCTAACTACTTTGATTATTTTACTGAGCCTCAAAAAGCAAGAGAAGCATGCCAGGAAGCGGTTGTAAATGGTTTTGTCACTGACTCCGCTCTTACTGTTCGCCATATAGATGGAAAACTGTCAGATGTATTGTTGCATGCTACCGTGTACAAAGATGATGAGGGAAATGCAGAAGGAATAGTGCTAGTATCTAGGGACATAGCAGATCAAAAATGGGCATTAGATTTAAAAAATGCCAACAAAGAATTAGCCTATCAAAACGATGAAAAAGAAAAACGTGCTGCGGAGTTAGTCATTGCTAACAAAGAGCTTGCTTTTCAAAATACAATAAAAGAAAAACGTGCAGCTGAATTAGTGATTGCTAATAAAGAGCTTGCTTTTCAAAACGATGAAAAAGAAAAAAGAGCTGCGGAGTTAGTCATTGCAAACAAAGAGTTAGCGTATCAAAATGATGAAAAAGAAAAAAGAGCTACTGAATTAATCACTGCTAATAAAGAACTTCTTTTTCAAAACAAAGAAAAAGAAAAGCGTGAAATTGCAAATAAAGAACTTACAGCCCTTAACAACACTGCAAAATTTGATTCGCAATATTCTCTTAGCCTGATTGAAGCCAGTCAGGATCCACTAGTCACAATAAATACCGAAGGAAAAATTACCGATATGAATGAAGCATTGGTAAATAGTACAGGTATGACAAGACATGAACTTACCGGTTCAAATTTTTTCGATTATTTTACCCAGCAACAAAAAGCCAGGGAAGTATATCTAGAAGTGTTTGAAAAAGGGTCAGTGGCTGATTCTCCGCTTACTATTCGCCACAAAGACGGGAAATTGACTGATGTCTTGTTCAACGGTTCTGTTTATAAAAATGATAAAGGAGATGTTATTGGTGTTGTAATTGTGGCAAGAGATGTAACTGAACAAAAAAAAATTGCGACAGAGTTGATTGAGGCAAGAGTTTTTGCTGAGTTGGCCACAGAAATTGCCGAAGAGGCAAAAAAAAATGCAGAAAGCGCTACTATTGTAGCCGAAAATGCAGTAAAAGCAAAACAACAATTTTTGTCAAATATGAGCCATGAAATTCGTACACCGATGAATGCTATTATCGGATTTACGAAAGTGCTCTTAAAAACAGAATTGACTTCTAAACAAAAAGAATATTTAGATGCTATCAAAACGAGTGGTGATGCACTAATCGTTCTTATAAACGACATATTGGATTTGGCAAAAGTAGATTCGGGTAAAATGATATTTGAGAAAACTCCTTTCAAAATGAAATCGTCCCTATCAGCAATGCTTCATTTATTTGAAACCAAAATACAGGAAAAAAATTTAAAATTAGTTAAGGAATACGATAATAAAATTCCCGATGTACTGGTGGGAGATCCAGTTCGTTTGCATCAAATTATTTTAAATTTAGTCAGTAATGCCGTTAAATTTACATCAAAAGGAAATATTACAGTCAGTGTATACTTATTATATGAAGATCACGATAAAGTGATTATTGAATTTTCAGTAAATGATACTGGAATTGGAATACCTGAGAATAAAATAGAAAAAATATTTGAAAATTTCCAACAGGCTTCTAGTGGAACTTCCCGTATTTATGGAGGAACTGGGTTAGGATTAGCCATAGTAAAACAGCTTGTTGAGTCCCAAGGCGGTACTATTCGTGTAAAAAGCACGCTCGATATAGGTTCTACCTTTAGTTTTACATTAAGTTTTCAAAAGACAAATTCTGATGCCGAATTAGAAAATGAATTGATTGAACTTGATACTGAAATAAAAAATATAAAAGTATTGGTAGTTGAAGATATTCCTCTGAATCAATTGCTGATGAAAACGCTATTAGATGATTTTGGGTTTCATCGCGATATTGCTGAAAATGGTAAAATAGCTATTGAGAAATTAAAAGAAAAAAAGTACGACATTGTCCTTATGGACTTACAAATGCCAGAAATGAACGGATTTGAAGCTACTGAATACATTCGTAATACAATGAATTTAAAAATACCAATCATTGCTTTAACTGCTGATGTGACCACCGCTGATTTAGCTAAATGCAAAGCCGTGGGAATGAATGATTATCTTGCAAAACCAGTGGACGAAAGAGTATTGTACAGCAAAATTGTAGGTATTTTAAAAAAGCCAAAACTTGCCAAACTTAGTGCCAAACTCAACGAAAACAATGAAGTAAAAGATAACGCAGACAAACAAATAAAATGTATTGACCTCGTGTATTTAAACCAAAGGACAAAATCAAATCCAACATTAATGATGGAAATGATTGCTCTTTATTTAGCGCAAACGCCTTCTTTAATGAATACCATTAAACAAAGTTTAGCCGAAAAAAACTGGACATTATTAGGCGCAGCAGCACACAAAATGATTCCCTCTTTTGCAATAATGGGCATGAGTCCTGATTTTGAAAATATGGCCAAAAAAATTCAGGATTTTGCATTAGCTCAAGAAAAAACAGAGGGTATTGCTGAACTAGTTTTGGAATTGGAAAAAATTTGTATACAAGCATGCACGGAATTACAAGAAGAATTTAATACCATTAAAAAAACACTATAATGAATAACAACAAAAATAAAGTAAAAATATTTCTTGTAGATGATGATGCGTTATTTTTAAAATCTCTGGAAATTGAGTTTCTAGATAATGCTGATTTCACTGTTGAAACCTACCCTACTGGCGAACTCTGCATTGCCAATTTATCTCACAATCCTGATATAATAATATTAGACTATCAACTTGATGGAATTGTGAAAAATGCTATGAATGGCCTTGAAACATTAGATAAAATAAAAGCTTTTAATCCTGAAATTCCAGTTATAATGCTATCTTCTCAAGATAAAATAGAAGTCGCTATAAACTGTATGCATCACAAAGCATTTGATTATGTAGTGAAAAGCGAAACTGCTTTTGTTCGCTTGAAAAAAATCATCACTTCTATTTTTAAATACCAAAAAATGGAGAAAGAGCTAAATTGGTATATGGATCGAATGTAATACTATTATTTTTCCGCAATTCATTACTGATAAGAAACCACCCAGATTTAGTTAAATCTAAAGCTCATATTCTTAAAAAAAAATGGTGTAATGGCACAATCAAATATGGAATTTATTAATAGTAGAGCCAATCTATTGAAAATACGATTCTAAATTTAGAGCGTATTTTGAGTCGTACTTGAGTCTTCTAACAAACTAATTACGATAGTTTCTGCAGCGCTATAATGTCTGATAGACTGTATATCGCTTTTCCTTTTTTTGCGTTTTTAGATTGAACAATCCCATAGTATCGTGCGTGTACGATGTATTATAAAAACACCAATTATTAAAATGTAAATTAACATTATGAAGGTCTTTCTTTCTGTTTTATGGTTTTAAAACACATTTAAAAATATGATTGTTCAGTCTATTAAACTAATTATTCAAAATAAACCCTCCTATTTTATATCATGCACAAGCCATTGATTATCATTAATTTGTATTATTAAAAAATAGATTTGATCTTAATAAATTTGATTTTTTACCCGTGCTTCGCATTAGTAATTGATTTCTAAATACAACATGTTTTCATTGCTATATGTTAATTTAATCCTAAGCATGGTTTTAAATATAGATATTTTCACTAGTTTTGCTAACCAAATGGTTAAATCATATAGTTAAATATTATGAAAAATATAGATTCGGAGAAAACTGAAATCGAAATATTAAATGCTGCAAAGGAAGTTTTCCAACAAAAGGGAATGGCTGGCGCTAGAATGCAAGAGATCGCTGATAGAGCCCATATCAACAAAGCATTATTACATTACTATTTTAGAAGCAAACAACTTTTATTTGAGGCAGTTTTTAAAAGTGCTTTTAAATTATTAGCTCCTCAATTAAATAAAGTATTAAATGATGATAGCGATCTATTTGAAAAAATAAGATCATTTACTGAAAGTTATGTCTCATTTGTAATCAAACATCCGTATTTGCCAAATTTCGTCATACAAGAATTAAGTAAAAATCCAGATTTTGTACAAAAACTTCGTGCCGAAAAAAATTTTCCTACTATTGATAAATTCAAAATTCAAGTTAATGACGCTATAAATCAAGGTATTATTAAACCCATTGAAGCAGAACAATTGTTTATTAATATCATTTCTTTAAATGTTTTTCCTTTTATAGGAGAACCATTATTAATGGCTCTTGCTAATGTAGACAAAGAAAGCTACGATAAAATATTAAAAAAACGGAAAACAGAAGTAGCAGCGTTTATTATTAATTCCATAAAAATTTAAATTATGCAGAATAATTTAACAACCATACTGCTTCTAATTTTTTCTATTGCTTCCTATTCTCAACAAAAATTAACGATTGAGGAATGTTATGCTTTGGCAGAAAAAAATTATCCATTAGCCAAACAAATCAATTTGTTACAGCAAAAATCAACGTATGAAATTGATGCACTAAATAAAGCAAAATTACCAAAAATAGATCTTAATGCTCAAGCCACTTATCAATCAGATGTTATTGGGTTACCAACTACTTTACCTGGAGTAGAGTCCTTAAACAAAGACCAATACAGAGCCACTTTAGATGTAAATCAACTCCTATACAACGGCGGAATGATTGCTGCAAATACAAAACTAAAGGAAGCTCAAACGCTTACACAACAGCAACAAGTCGAGGTCAATTTATATCAACTCAAATCTCGAATCAACTATTCGTATATGATGATTTTGTTGTGGCAAGACCAAAGAGAATTATTATTTGCGAAACAAAACACTATCTATTCAAAAATAAAAGAAGTAAAATCGGGTGTAAAAAACGGAGCTATTTTACCAGCATCAGAACAAGTTTTGGAAGCAGAGTTGTTAAAATTAGAACAAGCGTTAACCGAAAATTCATTTCAAAGAATAAAAGAAATACAAAATTTATCTAGTTTGACAACAACTACTATTGCGGAGAATGCTGTTTTAGAGAGACCAATTACTGCTTTTAAAGCAAATGGAACTCGACCAGAGATAAAGTTTTTTGATTTGCAACAAGACCAAATTGAGGCTTCAAAAAATATAATTGCAAAATCAAATTCACCAAAATTAAACGCTTTTGGACAAGCAGGTTATGGAAATCCAGGTTTGAACATGCTTAATAATTCATTTGAAGACTTTTATATTGTAGGGTTAAAATTAAATTGGAATGTGCTTGATTGGAATAAATCTAAAACCGATAAACAAGCGTTAGATATTGCAAAAGAAGTAGTCGCTACCGAAAAAGAAACGTTTGAAACCAATAATCAAATGCAATTAAACGAACTGCAATCAGAAATTTCTAAAATCGAAATTATTATTAAAACTGATTCCCAAATTATACACCTACGTGAAAAAGTTGTTCAATCTTTTGATTCTCAATTGCAAAATGGTGTGATTACTTCATCGGACTATATAACCGAATTAAATCAGCTTTTTGATGCGAAAACCAATCAGAAAGTACATCAAACACAACTAGAATTGGCTAAAATAAATTATCAAACTATTAAAGGAACCCATTAAGATGAAAAAAAGTATTTTATATATAACAGTATTAGCGTTGTTTTCTTGCAATAAAGACACTAACGAAGCAGATGCTTACGGAAATTTTGAAGCCACAGAAATAACCATTTCATCAGAAGCAAGCGGAAAAATTGAGTTTTTAAAACTGGAAGAAGGCGATGTTTTGCAAGAAAATACTTTAGTAGGACAAATTGACACGACACAATTGTATTTGAATAAGCAACAATTATTAGCGTCAAAAAACACTATTTATTCTAAATCAACCAATGTTTTATCACAAAGAAATGTGTTGAACGAGCAATTAAAAACAACATTAATTGAGCAAAATAGAATAAAAAATATGTTTGCAGAAAGTGCTGCAACAAAGCGTCAAGTGGATGAAGTGAACGGAAAAGTAAATGTTTTGAAACAACAAATGCAAAGTGTAGCAACACAAAACGCACCGATTGTTAACGAAGTTAAATCGATTGACGTTCAAGTAGAAAAAATAAACGATCAATTAAAAAAATCGAAAATTATCAATCCTGTTTCAGGAACTGTTTTAGCAAAATATGCAGAACCAAATGAAATTACAGCTTTTGGAAAACCATTATATAAAATAGCAAATTTAAACGAAATGACTTTGCGAGTTTATTTCAGTGAAACTCAATTAGCTTCTATAAAAGTTGGACAAGAAGTGAACGTAACTATTGATGACAAAGACGGAACAAAACCATATAAAGGAAAAATTTCTTGGATTTCATCTTCGGCAGAGTTTACTCCAAAAATTATCCAAACCAAAGAAGAACGAGTAAATCTGGTTTATGCGGTGAAAGTAAAAGTAAAAAATGACGGCAGCTTAAAAATAGGAATGCCAGCCGAAGTTTCATTAAAATAAAATGAAAAAATTGTAACAATTACTTAAAACTAAAACTCATGAATGGTAAAAACAACATTGCAATCGGTTTTCTTACAATGGGCTTTTTTATGGCTTATGGATTTCTTTTAATTTATTTGAGAGACTTTGCTCCAGGTAAGGAAGAATGGATAAATACGTATAGCATTGGCAAACATTTTGAAACTAGATTGGCGCATGTACATGGCAATTTGTTTGCGTTTTTAAATATTGTAATTGGATATTTATTGCTTCATTTTCAAAAAGAATTAAAAAATGTGAAAGCAATTTCTTGGTTGGCTTTAATAGGTTTATTAATGCCAATTGGTATTCTCTCTGAAGTATATTTTGGACTACCGCCTGCTTTAGTTTTGATTGGTGCAATATCAATAACAACATCAGTAATATGGCTTGGTATCTCCTTTTTTAAAATGAATCTATCTCTAAAATAAATGTAACTTATTAAAATAAATGATCATGAAAGAACTTAATACTATTGGTTTAGACCAAGAAAAAGCCGAAAATTTGGCAAAAAAATTAAATACATTACTATCAAACTATTCTATCTTTTATCAAAATACTAGAGGGTTTCATTGGAACATCCAAGGTGATAAATTTTTTGAATTGCATCTAAAATTTGAAGAAATTTATAATGATTTACTACTAAAAATTGATGAAATAGCTGAACGTATACTAACGTTAGGTTATACACCAGAACATAGGTATACTGAATATTCTAAATCATCCACGATAAAAGAAAGTGATAAGGTTACGGACGGTCATACTGCTGTAGCGCAAATTCTCGACAGTTTGAAAATAGTAATTGTAATGCAACGAGCAATTCTTGAGTTAGCAAATGATGCAAACGACGAAGGTACAAATGCTTTAATGAGTGATTATATTCGCTTTCAGGAAAAACAAATTTGGATGTATTCTTCATTTCTAAACAAATAAAAAAATGGAAAAACACTATTATAATGTAGATGTAAATTGGAGTACGGAACGCAAAGGAACTGTATGTTCTCCAGAAATAGACCAATTTAATACTGAAAATAAATGTATTGAAGTTGCAACTCCACCTGAATTTCCAAAAGGAATACCAGGTATTTGGACTCCAGAACACTTGTTTACTGCCGCAGTTAGCAGTTGTTTAATGACAACTTTTTTAGCAATTGCAGAAAATTCTAAACTTGAATTTATAAGTTTTAGTTGCAGATCTAAAGGTGTTTTAGAACAAGTAGAAGGTAAATTCATTATGAGTGAAATAATTCTAGAACCAACAATTATTATAAATGATGAAAAAGACCGTGATAGAGCCGAAAGAGTTATACAAAAATCGGAAGCTGCATGCTTAATTTCAAATTCAATAATTTCAAAAATTACTATGATTTCAACAATAAAAACTTCATAATTATGAAAAAAACAATTTCATATAGCGTAGCATTTTTTATAGCTGCATTTGGCCTATTGACCTTGTTTTTGAGTGCTTCTGTAATTTTTGATTTATTTGGAATTAGAGCTAAAGAAGGAAATTATGTTTTGTTTGTCGTTTGGGCGAACTTTATTTCTAGTGGTATTTATCTAGCAGCGAGCTATGGCTTTATCAAAAATAAAAAGTGGACAACCCCTATTTTAGGAGTTCCGGCACTAATTCTGATAAATGCATTCATAGGTTTCATTATTTATATCTACGCAGAAGGCATACATGAAACGAAAACAATTGGAGCAATGATTTTTAGAATTATCTTAACCTTATTTTTTGTAGCATTAGCCTATTTTACAATCGACAAGAAAAAACAAATTAACACCAATTAAAAAATGTAAACTATGTTAAATATTAAAACAATTCTTTTAGTAATTATTGGAGTAGTTGCAATCTCTTGTAACACCAAAGTAAAAGATGAAAAAAACGTTGCAGTTGCAACCGAAACACATGAACATTCAGAAGGTAAAACTATCCAATTAAACGATGGCAAAAAATGGAAAGTAGACGATGAGATGATGGTTCACATTCGCAACATGGAAAAAGAAGTAGTTTCACTTGATAAAGAAAAACCAGAAAATTATAAAGTAGCAGCAGGTAATTTGAAAAAAAACCTTGATTTGTTAACCTCAAATTGCACTATGAATGGTCAAGCTCATGATGAATTACATATATGGTTGTTGCCTTTTATTGAACTAGTAGAAGATTTTTCAAAAGACAAATCAAATGAAAACCTAGCTAAAATTCAAGAATCATTCACAACCTTTAATCAATATTTCGAATGAATTTAAAAAACTTACATAGCGAAAATAAGGCGGTTCAAACTAATCTATTATTTGAACCAACTGAAAAAGTGATTTCCATGCAAATTGCTAAAGGAGAACAATTAAAAGAACACCTTACAAAAATACCAGCTTTATTAGTTTGTGTTTCAGGAAAAGCCCTATTTAGTGATGAAAACGGTCAAGAAATTAGTTTACAACAAGGTGATTACGTAAAAATTGAACCTAACGTAAAGCATTGGGTAGATGCTTTTGAAGCGAGTAATTTTTTATTAATTAAGTAATTTTTCACTAAATATTTAGAACTAAAACCATGAAAAAAACAATAGTATTATTTGTAGCTTTTGCGTTATTCAGCTGTAAATCAGTTCCAACACAAGCACCAGCAGTGAAAGCAATGAATTTAAAAGACTTGCACATCGAACAAAAAGAGGTTCAAACTAGTTTATTGTTTGTGCCAACAGAGAACAAAGTAGTATCCTTACAAATCGCTAAAGACAAACAATTAGCCGAACACATTACAAAAGTACCTGCTTTATTAGTTTGCGTTTCAGGAAGCGGAAGCTATGCCGACGAAAAAGGTCTGAAAATGAACTTAAAATCAGGTGATTATGTCAAAATAGAACCTAATGTAAAACATTGGGTAGATGCTTTTGAAGAAAGTAATTTTCTGTTAATTAAGTAGTTGCTAATCACTAATTACTATTCACTAAAACATGAGCATTTCTGTCCAAAATATATCCAAATCATACAAAGAACTCAATGCGGTTGATGCAGTTTCTTTTGAAGTAAATTCGGGTGAATTATTTGGTTTAATTGGGCCAGATGGCGCAGGAAAAACTACCATTTTTAGAATTTTAACCACGCTTTTAATTGCTGATGAAGGTCAAGCCACTGTTGTAGATTTTGATGTGATTAAAGATTTTAAAGCGATCCGAAATTCGGTTGGTTATATGCCAGGAAAATTTTCGTTGTACCAGGATTTAACTGTGGAGGAAAATTTGACTTTTTTTGCTACTATTTTCGGGACAACCATCAAAGAAAACTATGATTTAATCGAAGACATTTACGTTCAAATAGAACCTTTTAAAAACCGCAGAGCTGGAGCATTATCCGGCGGAATGAAACAAAAATTGGCCTTATGTTGTGCGTTAATTCACGCTCCAAAAGTCTTGTTTTTAGATGAACCAACTACTGGAGTTGATCCTGTTTCTCGAAAAGAATTTTGGCAAATGCTAAAACGATTGCAGCAAAAAGGAATTACCATTTTAGTATCAACACCTTATATGGATGAAGCAGCATTATGTGATAGAATTGCTTTAATTCAAAAAGGAAAAGTCTTGAAAATTGATTCGCCACAAGCCATTACGTCTAAATATGAAAAAGTAATTTATGATATTCAGTCAAAAAACACACACGGCTTAATTCACGATTTAAAAAATTACCCAAGTCATTACAGTGTGTATGCTTTTGGTGAATTTATTCACTATATAGACAAGAATACAGACTTCAACCCAAAGGATATAATAGCATATTTAGAAAACAAAAACCATTCAGACATCATTATAAAAAAAGCAGTAACAACTATCGAAGATGTGTTTATGGATTTATAAAAAGTATTAAGATTTGAGTATTAAGAATTAAGACAAAAAATCCGTGCTAATCTTTGTAATCTGTAGCAAAAAAACTTTGAGATTTGTGTCTTAACGGCAAAGAGAAAATGAAACAAAAAACAAATAATAATAGTTCCAATTCTAGTTCCCCTCCTATGGAGGGCTTAGGGGAGGCTATCATACAAGTAGAAAACCTAACCAAACAATTTGGTAGCTTCACAGCTGTGAAAGGAATCACTTTTGACGTGTACAAAGGAGAGATTTTCGGTTTTCTGGGAGCAAACGGTGCAGGAAAAACAACAGCAATGAAAATGCTAATCGGAATTTCAAATCCAACTTCCGGTAAAGCAAATGTTGCAGGTTTAGATGTTGCTACACAAGCTGATTTAGTGAAGAAAAGCATTGGTTATATGAGTCAAAAATTCTCACTATACGACGATTTAACCATCAAGGAAAATATTACTTTTTTTGGTGGAATTTATGGCTTATCACGTAAGCTCATAAAGGAAAAAACGCAGCAACTGATTACCAAATTAGAAATGCAAGACGTAGCAAATAATTTAGTAGGTTCATTACCATTAGGTTGGAAACAGAAATTATCTTTTTCAGTTGCCTTATTACACGAACCAAAAATCGTTTTTCTAGACGAACCAACAGGTGGCGTTGACCCCATAACCAGAAGACAATTTTGGGAAATGATATATACACAAGCCTACAAAGGCACAACCATATTCGTAACCACACATTACATGGACGAAGCCGAATATTGCGACCGAGTCTCCATCATGGTTGATGGCGTAATTGAAGCATTAGACACACCAAAAAAACTAAAAGAACAGTTCCAAGTAGATTCCATGAATGATGTATTTTTGAAATTGGCGAGAAATATAGAATAAAAAGAAAATAGAAGATAAAGCAAAGAGAATAGAAAAAATCTGTGATAATTTGTGCAATCTGTGTTTTTAAAAAATAATTTACGAATTAGCGGTTAAACAAAATGAAAAGATTCATCGGTTTTGTAAAAAAAGAATTCTATCACATTTTTCGTGACAGACGCTCTATGTTCATTCTTTTTGGAATGCCAATTGCCCAAATTATGTTATTTGGTTTTGCAATTACAAACGAAATCAACAATGTGAAAATTGCTGTTTTAGACCAATCAAAAGATGTAGAAACGCATAAAATAATTCAAAAAATCAGTAATTCTTCCTATTTTACAATAGATCAACAAATTAATACCGAATCGGAAATTGCATCTATTTTCAAAAAAGGGAAAGTAAAAGCGGTTTTGGTTTTTGAGAAAGATTTTATCAAGCAATTGCAAACCCAAAAAAATGCAAAAGTTCAGGTAATTACTGATGCAACCGACCCAAATATGGCAAACACCATTTCTAATTATATTACCTCTATTTTACAAAATCATATCCAAGAAAAAAACAAAAACACCAAACAAGTCTATCAAATTAATACTCAAACGCAGCTGTTTTATAATCCAGAAATGAAAAGCGTTTTTACCTTTGTTCCTGGAGTAATGACGGTTATTTTAATGCTCGTTTCTGCTATGATGACTTCCATTTCTATCACTCGCGAAAAAGAATTAGGCACCATGGAAATCTTGTTGGTTTCGCCATTAAAACCGTTTCAAGTAATTATAGGAAAAGTTTTTCCGTACATCTTTCTATCCGTAATCAACGCAGCAGTTATTTTACTTTTAGGTTATTTTGTTTTTAAAATGCCAATCGAAGGAAGTCTGTTTTTATTAGCCGTAGAAAGTGTCTTATTTATTATATGTGCTTTAGCATTAGGAATATTAATTTCCACCTTATCTGATTCACAGCAAACCGCTATGATGATTTCATTATTTGGACTCATGCTGCCTGTAATATTGTTGTCCGGATTCATTTTTCCTATTTCGAGCATGCCTTTGCCTTTACAAGCTATTAGCAATATTATTCCGGCCAAATGGTTCATTATCATCATCAAAGCCATCATGCTAAAAGGAGCAAGTTTTTCAGTAATTTGGAAAGAAAC
>JAGOJA010000026.1:0-9157 GCA_017995345.1 Flavobacterium sp. | reverse complement strand
TTCCTATTTCGAGCATGCCTTTGCCTTTACAAGCTATTAGCAATATTATTCCGGCCAAATGGTTCATTATCATCATCAAAGCCATCATGCTAAAAGGAGCAAGTTTTTCAGTAATTTGGAAAGAAACCTTCATTTTAGTAGCCATGACGTTGTTTTATATAGTAGTAAGCATTAAAAAATATAAAATACGATTAGAATAAATCATTCAATATCAATTGCAGTGACAATAACAATTTCAATAAAAAAACTTGGCGTCTTTGCGTCTTAGCGGCAAAAAAAATGAAAACAATACTATTCATCATACAAAAAGAGTTCAAGCAAATTTTTAGAAATAAAAGCATGTTGCCTATTATTTTTATTTTGCCATTAATGCAATTAATTATTCTGTCCAATGCTGCAAGTTTTGAAGTCAAAAACATTAAATTTTCCTACATAGACCACGATCGTTCAGCAGCATCACGCGAATTAATCAGCAAATTCCAAGCCTCAAATTATTTTGATATAATTTCTGAATTTCAATCTAAAAAACAAGCTAATTTACAAATGCAAAAAGGAAATGTAGATGTCATTCTAGAAATCCCCATTCACTTTGAGCGCAATTTAATCAAACAACAAAACACAAATCTTTCTGTAAGCATCAATGCTATAGATGGAGCGGCAGCTGGAGTTTCAAATGTTTATATCACTCAAATTATTTCGGGTTTTAATCAATCCATACAAACACAGTTGCAAACCTACAATCATGGTAATTTTGTGCAACCTGAAAACATTATGACTATTCCATCCTTTTGGTACAACAAAACCTTGAATTACAAAACGTTTATGGTTCCCGGGATTTTGGTTTTATTGGTCACGATGCTGTCTTTGTTTTTGTCTTCAATGAATATTGTACGAGAAAAAGAAGTTGGAACCTTAGAACAAATTAATGTTACGCCCATTAAAAAGCACCAATTCATTATAGGTAAATTATTTCCTTTTTGGGTTTTGGGCTTGGTAATTTTAACGGTTGGATTAATTATCGCAAAAGTGATTTTTAATGTACCCATTCTAGGAAATATATTCTTAATTTATGGATTTACATCTGTGTATCTTATTCTAATTTTAGGTATTGGTTTGTTTATTTCCAATCATACCGAAACCCAACAACAAGCCATGTTTATTGCCTGGTTTTTTACAGTGATTTTTATTTTAATGAGTGGACTTTTTACTCCCATAGAAAGTATGCCCACTTGGGCACAAAACGTAACGTATTTCAACCCTATTCGGTATTTTGTAGAAGTGATTCGAATGGTGATGCTGAAAGGGGCAGGTTTTAATGAAATAAAAGAACAAATGAGCATAATTGCAATTTATGCATTTGTAATAAATGGTTTTGCAGTATGGAGTTATAGGAAAACAAACTAATTTATGTTTTATGAATACTGATAAAAAAATAAAATTGTCTAAAGATGAATCCTTGTTTATACGAGGACCGTTGTCTCGTTTTAAAGAGTTGTCCTTTGCTTTTAAAGTGTTTTTCTATTTTATAAAAGCCTTTAGAAAAATGCATTTTATAGGCCCTTGTGTTACTGTTTTTGGTTCAGCAAGATTCACAAAAAATTCTGATCATTACATAAGTGCCGAAAAAATAGGTGCAGCTTTAGCAAATATGGGATTCACGGTAATGACAGGTGGAGGTCCAGGAATTATGGAAGCGGCTAATAAAGGTGCTTTTGAAGCTGGAGGATATTCTGTTGGGTGCAATATCATTCTGCCTTTCGAGCAAAAACCAAATCCATATCTTCATAAATGGATTGACATTCCCTATTTCTTTTTAAGAAAAGTTATTCTCGTAAAATATTCCTATGCCTTTGTTGTTATGCCAGGAGGCATTGGTACTTTAGATGAATTATTTGAGGCTTTAACACTTATTCAAACCAAAGTTATTAAGGATTTCCCTGTGGTTATTTTCGACTCAGAATACCATAAGGAACTCTGTCATCATATCGATTTAATGGCTAAAAATGAAAGCATAAGTCCCGAAGACATGAAACTGTTATTTGTAACCGATTCAGTTGAAGATTTAATTTCCCATATTGAATCACACACCATCAAAAAATTTGGGCTGGTGAAAAAGCAAGTCAAACCAAAATGGTGGTTTTTTGAAAAGACATCTAAACTATGAAAGAACTAGTATCAACAATTTTTTTTATTCTTTTAAATAATCGTTTGTTTTATTTTCCGATGAAAAATTAGCAAGTCTGTTTTACTTCTGAAATGATGAATTTTTCACAATGAGTTTCGAATAATCAAGCTGCTACAATTCTCTATTTGTTCTTTTGATCCTTTGAGAATCATTTGTCCCAAAATTTTACCCATAGATTCAAAATTGGTAGAAATAGTTGTGATGCCATTTTCAACTATTTTTTTTAACGGAGTCTCGTTGTAGGAAATTATACCGTAGTCGTTGCCTAATTTTAGGTTTTGTAATTTTGATTTTTCAATCACCCGAACTAGATCTCTATCATTTGGAATAATATAGACTTCTCCCCTTTTTATTTCTCTGTCTTTAAATTCCGTAGCGATTTCAAAGTTGAAATTATGCTCGATACAAAATTTTTCAAAACCCATTTTCATTCCTATTGGCTCCCGGAAACCGGGAAAGATTAAAATGAGTTTTTTGTATTTATTTAATTTTTCTTTTCCTTGTACTAAACCGTTGTAAATGTCGGTCAGGTGATTTTGGTAAATTGCAGGATATGCATTTAAATCTGGATTAGTTTGGTCTAAAATACATACTTCATTAACTGGTAGGGTTTTTATAACCGAGACAACTTCAGCTAAATTTGTCGGCATTATAATATATTTAGTGTAGTTTCCTTTACTGTCACTAATTAGTTTTTTAAAGACCTGAATGTTAAAATGATGAAAGAAAATATCGACTTGAACATCATCGCCTATACTTTCTAAAAAAGAATTATAAAGATCTTCTTTGAAAATATTTAATTCATCAAAAAGTAAAAATATCCGCTGTTTAGTTGTGATTTCTGTACTTTTTATATAGTAACCTTTCCCTAAAATAGCGTATATAATTCCTCTTTTTTTTAATTCTTCATAGGCTTGCAAAACGGTATCACGAGACAATGAAAACTCTAAACACACTTTGTTTATTGAGGGTAATTTTTCATCTTTTTTCAGCAATCCCTCTTCAATAGTTTTTTCTATTGAGGTGATAATCTGCTTGTACTTGGAAATTCCAAGATTATTTTTAACGGAAATTGTTTTCATATTCCTAATTTTATTGCAATATATAACAAACTGGTAGGTGCTGGTGTGTAAACGTAAAAAAAAAAATCTATTTTTGATTTATACTATTACTTGAAAATACAGATAAAAAAAATACATTTAATAATTATACCTAATTCTATGATGAAATTGTTTGGTTATACTCCTGATGGAGCGGTTGTTAATTCTTACGAATTACGAAACAAAAAAGGTATGGAACTAAACGTTATAAACTATGGAGCCACAGTTGCATCATTAAAAGTGCCATTAAAAACGGGTGAATTTATTGATGTTGTTTTAGGTTTCGAAAATTTAGAAGGATATATAAAATCTTTTCAATTGAAAGGTGCTCCCTATTTTGGGGCAACAGTGGGGAGATTTGCCGGAAGAATAAACAACAGTACTTTTGATTTGGATGGAAAAACAATTTTATTAAACAAAAACAATAATAATCATTCTCTTCATGGAGGAATTGCAAACTTTAGTCAAAAAGTATGGACTGTTGACACTATAAATGAAGGTAACAATCCGTCGATATCACTAAGTTGTTTAAGTCCTGACAATGACGAAAATTATCCCGGAGATTTATCAATTAAGTTGACCTATACGGTATCTGAAGAAAACGAATTAATTATAGAATACCATGCAACCACTAGTAAAGACACTATTGTAAATTTGACACATCACAGTTATTTTAACCTTGATGGCCACAAATCAGATGTGTTAGAGCAAGAGTTAATTGTTAATTCTAAAAAAAGATTGGAAACTACAGATGAAAACATTCCAACAGGAAAGTTCTTGAATACTGTAGATTCTTCATTTGATTTTAGTAGACCTAAAAAATGTCCTTCTGAAATTGACACCACTTTTGTTTTGGAAAATAAAGAGGAGTTTGCAGCCACGCTTTTTAACCCAAAGAATAAGCTAAAAATGACCGTTTATACAAATCAAGCTGGAGTTCATATTTATGTTGGAGGCAATTGTTTTAATGAAATAAAAGGCAAAGAAAATGGTGCTTACAATTCCGTAAGTGGAATTTGTTTTGAAACACAAAATTTTCCTGATGCGCCAAATCATAAGCATTTTCCGAATTCAGTTTTGAAAAAAGAAGCCGTTTACAATCATAAAACAATTTATAAATTTCAATCGTTATAAAACCGTGAAATTTTTGACTATTGTTGTGTTGTTATTCGTTTTTTTTCTACTATTTAATTCACGTACAAATGAGCTTGAAAAATAACAATGTAACAAAATCTGAAATTGCTACTATTATTCGCAAAACATCAAATTTAAATAAATCAAATAACGTCAAGTTCAAATAAATTACAACAAGGAACCCTTATAATTTCTAAAAGATGAATGCTATTTTAATTAAAAACACGAGCCGTTTTTTTCAGGAAACTTTTGGTACAACTGCTGAAAAAACAGTCCTTTCTCCTGGAAGGATAAATATTATTGGAGAGCATATCGATTATAATGATGGTTATGTTTTGCCAGCGGCAATTGACAAAATAATTTGCTTCGCTTTCGAAAAAAACAATTCGAATCAATCAAGAATTATTGCAATTGATCTTAATGATGAGTTTGAAATCAACCTAGCAGATCCAATCGAATTAACGGATAATATGTGGACAAATTATTTGCGAGGTGTACTAAAGCAACTGAAATTAAAAGGTTTTAAAGTGGAAGGTTTCAACTGTGTATTTAGTAGTACTATTCCTGTTGGTTCTGGTTTATCATCCTCTGCAGCTTTAGAATGCGGCTTTTTATTTGGGCTAAATGAACTTTTTAATTTGAATATAAAACCAGTTGACATTGCCTTAATGGGGCAAAGTGCAGAACATTGGGTAGGAATTAATTGTGGAATTATGGATCAATTTTCTAGTGTGATGGGTTTAGAAAATAAAGTCATAAAAATTGATTGTAGAACATTGGAATATGAATATCACAATGCTGATTTTAATGATTATTCTTTGATTTTATTCGATTCGAATGTGAAACACACCTTAATGACATCGGCATATAATGAAAGAAGAGAACAGTGTGAAGAAGGTATTGCTATTGTGAAAAATAATTTTCCTGAAGTAACCAGTTTTAGAGATTGCACAGAGCAACACATTATAGAATTAAAAGATGTAATGAGTGCAGCTGTTTATAAAAGGAGTCTTTATGTAGTAAAAGAAATCAATCGGGTTATACTGGCGTGTGACGCATTAGACAAAGGCGATATTGAAACGCTAGGAAAATTAATGTTTGAAACGCATGAAGGATTGTCTACTGATTACGAGGTAAGTTGTGCTGAACTTGACATGATTGTCGATACGCTTAAAAAGGAAGAAGCTGTTATTGGTTCTCGATTAATGGGCGGCGGTTTTGGAGGTTGCACCATTAATTTAATTAAAAAAGGGCATGAAGACCGCATCAAAAAGCAACTTTCAGCACTTTATTTTGAGACTTTTGGAATAGAATTAAAAATTTATGATGTTAAAATCGGAAACGGTACATCACTTTATAAAAACAACTAGGATGAAAAATTTTGATATCAACGAAGATCCGCACAGACGTTATAATCCCTTAATCAATGAATGGGTTTTGGTTTCACCGCATCGTGCAAAACGTCCTTGGCAAGGTCAAAACGAAAAAGTTACTTCAGATTCTTTGCCAGAATATGACCCAACCTGTTACTTATGTCCAGGCAATGTACGTGCAAATGGAGAAGTGAATCCTGCCTATGAAAATGCATTTGTATTTGAAAATGATTTTGCTGCTTTAAAGCAAGAAGAAATCGCTTTTGAAAAGAATAAAAAAGACACCTTTTTTAAAGCGCAACCTGAGCGAGGAATTTCTCGTGTAGTATGTTTTTCACCAAAACATAATTTGACTTTGCCGGAAATGACAGTCAATAGCATCGAGAATATTATTCATACCTGGCAAAAAGAATATACGGATTTAGGAGCTGTTGACTACATTAATCACGTTCAGATTTTTGAAAACAAAGGAAGCGTAATGGGATGTAGCAACCCGCATCCGCATGGGCAAATTTGGGCGCAATCTTCATTACCAACAGAAGTTGAAAAAACGCAAAATAATTTAAAAGCCTATTTTGACAAAAACGGAAGTACTCTATTACAGGATTATTTGCAGGAAGAACTACAACTCAAGCAACGTATTGTAATAGAGAATGCTCATTTTGTAGCATTGGTTCCTTTTTGGGCCATTTGGCCTTTTGAAACGATGATAATTAGCAAACGTCATTTGACTAAAATCACTGATTTTACGGAAGAAGAAGTAACTGGTTTTGCAACTATTTTAAAACAGTTGACGATAAAATATGATAATCTTTTTGAAACCTCATTCCCCTACTCTTCAGGAATTCATCAAGCTCCAACAGATGGTGAGGAACATCCCGAATGGCAGTTTCACATGCATTTTTATCCTCCCTTATTGCGCTCAGCAACCGTAAAAAAATTCATGGTGGGATATGAAATGATGGGAGAATCTCAAAGAGATATTACGCCTGAGAAAAGTGCTGAGATGCTAAAAGAGCAATCAGAAAGGCACTATAAAAGTAAAATATAAAAATACTAGTTATTCGCGGATTAGGATTTATCGGTTCTCATACGGTTGTTGAATTACAAAATGAAGGGCTTGAAGATATAAGTATCGATACTCTTTCTAATGCAACTGAAGAGATCCTGAGTCGAAAAGCTAGCGTTTGGAAATCATGACAGAAAATTAAAACTAAATAATTACTTGTAAACAAACGATTGAATAGACTTAATTTATATATTTATGCCATTTGTACAAATATATTCATGACAGTAAATAAAACAAATATTATAAACAACAACAAGGTATGGTAGCAGAATTTGGATTTATAGATTATTTAGTTTTTACTGCTTATGCAGTACTTATTTTAGGTGTTGGACTATGGGTTTCTCGTGAAAAAGATGGTCATCAAAAAAATGCTGAGGATTATTTCCTTGCTAGTAAATCATTACCATGGTGGGCCATTGGCTCTTCGTTGATTGCAGCAAACATTTCTGCGGAACAATTCATCGGGATGTCCGGTTCTGGTTTTGCATTAGGATTAGCTATTGCCTCTTATGAGTGGATGGCTGCTTTTACGCTTATTATTGTAGGGAAATATTTTTTACCCATTTTTATCGAAAAAGGAATTTATACCATTCCAGAATTTGTAGAAAAACGATTTTCGACTAACCTTAAAACGATTCTGGCTATTTTTTGGATTGCCTTATATGTTTTTGTTAATCTTACAACGGTATTGTATCTGGGAGGCTTAGCTATTGAGACGATTTTAGGTGTTGATATGATTTATGCTATTATAGGATTGGCACTTTTTTCTGCCGCTTATTCATTATACGGTGGGCTTTCTGCTGTTGCATGGACTGATGTAATTCAAGTAGTATTCCTAGTGTTGGGCGGTTTGGTTACAACCTATTTGGCTTTAAACACTGTTTCTGATGGTGCTGGAATGTGGGAAGGAATGAAAACGGTTTATAATGCTGCTCCAGATCGTTTTGTGATGATTTTGGATGAATCAAACCCCGAATATATGAATTTGCCAGGTATTGGCGTTTTAGTTGGTGGTCTTTGGGTGGCTAATATTTACTACTGGGGTTTCAATCAGTATATTATTCAAAGAACATTAGCAGCTAAGTCGCTACGTGAAGCTCAAAAAGGAATTTTATTAGCTGCATTTTTAAAGCTGCTTATACCGTTCATCGTTGTTGTTCCAGGAATTGCAGCTTATGTAATGGTAAATGACCCCGCTATTATGGCTAGATTAGGTGTTTCGGCAATGGAAAATTTACCTGGATTAGGTACGGCAGATAGGGCTTATCCTTGGTTGTTACATTTCTTGCCAGCAGGTTTAAAAGGTTTAGCATTTGCTGCTTTGGCTGCTGCAATCGTATCTTCTCTCGCTTCTATGTTAAATTCGACTTCAACCATTTTTACAATGGATATTTATAAGCAGTATATTAATAAAAATGCTAATGATAAAACTACAGTTAATGTCGGACGTCTTTCTGGAGGAATTGCATTATTAATAGCAGTAATCATGGCCCCACTTTTAGGTGGAATTGACCAAGCATTTCAATTTATACAAGAATATACCGGAGTAGTAAGTCCTGGTATTTTAGCGGTATTCGTATTAGGATTATTTTGGAAAAAAACGACTAATAAAGCGGCTATTTGGGGAGCATTACTCTCTATTCCTATTGCCATGTTCTTTAAAGTAGGGCCAAAATCTTGGGCTGCTGGAAGTGGGATAGAATCTGTTTTCCCAACATTGCCATGGATGGATCAAATGGGCTATACCGCTATTTTGACAATGTTATTGATTATAGCGATTAGCTTGTTCCAAAATAAAGGAGAAAATGACGCAAAAGGCATTCCATTAAAAAAAGAGCTATTTAAAACGAGTCCACTTTTTAATATCTGTTCATTTGCAATCATGCTATTATTAGTGGTAGCTTATGCAGTTTTCTGGAAGTAGATCTTTTGGATAATTAACTTTGTCCTGCTGGAAATTCAAGCTTAAAAAACTCATTACTCATAGAAAACCATCGAAAAACCATTCGATGGTTTTCTATCTATGAAGTATTCCGTCTTGAAATAGCGATGCACCAAAAACATCACTATAAAAGAAAATACTTTAATTTTAAGAAAGATTCTAAAAATGTCTTTTTATATTAATAAACTTTACAAACGGTAACCCTATGAAAAAAGCACTGCTAATTATACTTATTGCACTCTTTTATTCTTCTGGATATTCACAATCTGATATTACAGTAAACGAATTAAAAGATCATATTGTTTTTTTGACTTCCGAAAAAAATGCAGGACGCTATCCTGGTGGAAAAGCCAA
>JAGOJA010000001.1:53258-68113 GCA_017995345.1 Flavobacterium sp. | reverse complement strand
ATAATTTTTTATTCGATTGTATTTCATTTCTAATGATAGGATCATGAAAGCGTTCTTGCTAATTAGAAACGTCTTTGGCATCACTTTTTTCATTACATGACTATCCTTTACTAGTACCAATGCTAAAAAACAGCCACCAATTCACGAATTAAGCTAGTTAAAACCTTTTAAAATAATGGCATTGCAAAATTTTAATTAGAAAAATTCGTGAATTCGTGGCAAAAAAAAAAATCGAATTAGTACGCAAAGCGAACAGTCATATTTCATTAAATCTCCTTGCGGGAAATTACTTTTTTATATGTTCTTCTTTTCTATATTTTCTAAAGTCATATTAGAAATCACGGATTTATCCTGTAGCAAAACATCTTCATCAATCGCATATTGATCTTTTGACTTTATCAAAAGCCAAGCGTTTTCTTGTTTCGTTTTTAGTTTTATCAATGCAAATTCACCTTTGAGTTTTTTTCCATTAAGAATAAAACTAAGATGTCCTTTTTGCAAATCGGATTTTAATTTATTTTCAACTTTATCAAATCCATTTTCATCAGCTAACGTGTAGGTTCCATTATCCCAAACCATAACAATCCCCGCGCCGTAATTTCCTGTAGGAATAATGCCTTCAAAATCTTTATAATTATAAGGATGATCTTCGACCATAATAGCCAACCGTTTATCAGCGGGGTTCATGGACGGACCTTTGGGTATCGCCCAACTTTTTAGCGCACCACCCATTTCCAATCGAAAATCATAATGCAAATGAGATGCAGCATGTTTTTGCACCACAAAAATCAACTCCGATGCTAATTTTTTAATTTCACCTTCGGGCTCGGCCGTAGAATTGAAATTACGCTTATTGTTGTATTCCTTTAAAGACATTGTATTGGGATTATTTTACTTAAGAATAGTTCCTTTCCAAATCTTATATCAAATCAGGTCTCCTTTATCCTCTTCTAAATTGTTGTGATTATCACCACCAATGCTGTAATGATTATTCTCCTCGTCTTCATTCCCTAATTTTTCCTGTTCATCATCCAACTCTGAACCTGGAATGTCTAGGTCAGCTCCAGACATATCTTCACAAAAATCTTTTTGATTTAATTCTGTACTATTATTGATTTCTACAGGCACCTTGTTTTTAGAAACATCTTCCGGATCTATATCTGATTCTTTTTTAAATTGGCTGTAAATATCTTCGTTTGGAGGATACAAAAGAGAATCTGGGATTGCATTTTTATCTTTCGTGCCCGGTTTCCTTTTGTCTAAATTTGATTTATCGTTTTTAGTATTCATTTCGCCTTTATTTAATTGATTTATACCAACCTAAGTTAATCATTTTTTAAACAAAAACCGCCTAATTTTTTTAAATAATTAAATATAAATCACTAACTTTAAACTACTTAATCAACATTCAAACTAAATCTAATTTCACTTTACTACTATTAAAAAAACGAAAACATGAATACGCTAACTGACACTCTAATTCCAGGAAATCATGGTAAAATATTTGGGACAAATGCGATCAAAGATTTAGATTTATTAGAAATCAAGACAGCTCTTATGGAATTGGACGGAATAAAAGATGTCCTGCTGAATACGGATATTTTTCCAAGAGAATTTACCGTTCACACTTCCAAAATGGTAACTATAAGTGATATTCAACATCGAGTTAAACGAGTTGGATTTCATGCTGTTCCCAAAGAGTTATTCACTCTTTAATTTTTATAACCTAATTTTTAAAGTCGCCTGCACTCTAGTTTTATTCAGAAACTAAATCGCGACTGAAAGTCAATAGATTTGGCTGGCAGACTTAAATTCTGCACGGTTGAAAACACAATATTTAACACGAATTCCACAAACTACTACGAATTAACTTCTGAGAATTAGTGTAATTCGTGTTTGATTTTTTTTAGAAGCTAAAAGCGAAATGCACTAAAGCACATCGCTTTGAAATTATATTTGAACCAATAAAAATCACTAGGTATTGTTTGTTTTAAAAATTAAATCGTAATATTGCAATATAAATATATAGCGATGGGAATTACTAAAACAGAACACTTTACAGACGAGCAAAACGAATTGGCTACTTTAGCGAAAGCCATAGGACATCCAGCACGCATTGCCATTATCCAACACCTCATCAAAGTAAACAGTTGTATGTGTGGCGATATTGTCAGTGAACTGCCCCTAGCCCAGCCTACTGTTTCGCAACACCTGAAAGAGCTCAAAAATGCAGGACTAATAAAAGGCAATTTTGAAGGAAACACAATTTGTTATTGCCTCAACCAAGCGGGTTTTGATAAAATAAAACAATTTTTTCAGCACATTAATGTTTATTTCGAAACCCCGAAAGATCAATGTTGTTAACTTTTAAACGATACGAATTATGAAACTTTCAGCAATCAAAAAAGAGCTGAGCTCGTTAGAAAAAATTGCTTTTATATTAGCAAACGGAACATATGTTCCAGAACATTTTCACGTTACGGAAATAGGTTTAATCACCAAAAAATTTATTGACTGCGGCGGAAAAGTTCGAAATGAAACTGTTGTTAACTTTCAATTATGGGATGCTAATGATTTTGAACACCGTCTAAATCCAAAAAAACTGCTGGATATTATTGCACTTTCAGAAAAAGTATTGCACATAGAAGATCATGAAGTAGAAGTAGAATTTCAGGCCGAAACCATTGGTAAATATGATTTGGGTTTCAACGGAACAGCGTTCACGCTTTTGAACAAACAAACCGCTTGTTTGGCAGAAGACCAATGTGGAATTCCAGCTGAAAAACAAAAAGTGAAATTAGCTGAAATTTCAAACCAAATCAATAGTTGTGCTCCTAGCGGAGGATGTTATTAATTTTAAAACTTAAAAATGACAGCAACCAAAACCATCTTGTTTCCAGAAATTGAAAGCATAATCGCTGATTTTAATTTTGAAAGTATAGCCACAACACGCAAAATTATTTTGCAACCGCTTATTGATTTTATCCAAAACAAAGTTTCTAACCAACAAGAAATTAGGCTGAACTTTATTTGCACCCATAATTCTAGAAGAAGTCATTTGTCGCAAATTTGGACACAAACAGCTGCGGCACATTTCAACATCAAAAACGTATTTTGCTATTCTGGAGGAACCGAATCTACTGCACTATTTCCTGTAGTTGCAAAAACACTGGTACAACATGGATTTAAAATCAAGACCATTGCAACGGGAAATAATCCCATTTATACCATAAAATATGGAGAGAATGAGCATCCAATTATCGGTTTTTCTAAAACTTATGATGACGAATTTAATCCTCAAAGTCAATTTGCAGCGATTTTAACTTGCTCTCAAGCGGATGACGGTTGTCCTTATATCGCTGGAGCTGAAAACCGTTTTGCAATCACTTTTGAAGATCCAAAAGCATTTGACGATATCCAACAACAATACCAAAAATATCAAGAGCGCAGTTTGCAAATTGCAACCGAAATGTGCTACGTATTCTCCCAAATAAAACCATACTAATGACCTTAAAAAAAAGATTGAACTTTCTCGATAGTTACCTAACCCTTTGGATATTTTTGGCAATGGCAATAGGAGTTTCTATTGGGTACTTTATCCCATCAAGCAGCGATTTTATCAATTCCTTTTCAAGCGGAACGACTAATGTTCCTCTGGCCATTGGATTAATATTGATGATGTATCCGCCTTTGACTAAAATTGATTTTTCAAAAATTCCTGTCATGTTTGAAAAGCCAAAACTACTGGCTGTTTCTTTTTTAATTACTTGGATTGTTGGTCCGTTTTTAATGTTCTCATTAGCCACATTCTTTCTCAAAGATTATCCGGAATACTTGACCGGCTTAATCATAATTGGGATAGCACCGTGCATTGCCATGGTTATTGTATGGAATGAATTAGCTGAGGGAAATAGGGAATTAACAGCGGGATTAATCGGGATTAATAGTTTGCTTCAAGTGTTCTTTTTTGGATTTTATGCCTATTTTTATTTGGAAATCATGCTGCCGTTATTTGGAATAAAAAGCTTGGAACTCAACATTACGGTTGCCCAAATAGCCACAACAGTTGGTATTTATTTAGGAATTCCATTTATTTTAGCACTAATTAGCCGCTATACCATCAAAAAATTCATTGGCGACAAATGGTTCAATCAAAAGTTTATTCCTTTTGTTTCACCAATTACACTGATTGCTCTGCTTTTTACAATCGTAATCATGTTTAGTTTAAAAGGCGAAATGATTGTTGATTTACCGTTAGATGTAATTCGGATTGCCATTCCGCTTGTCCTTTTCTTTACCATTATGTTTTTCTTGATGTTTTTTGTTTCCAAAAAAATCGGGGCCAATTATAGAGACGCCGTTGCACTATCGTTCACTGCATCAGGAAATAATTTCGAATTGGCAATTGCGGTTTCCATTGGTGTTTTTGGAATCAATAGCGGGCAAGCATTTGCAGGAGTTATTGGCCCATTAGTCGAAGTTCCGGCTTTGATACTTCTGGTAAATGTCGCTTTTTGGTTAAAAAAGAAATACTATACTAAATCGGTCTAAAGTAAGACAGCAATAATCAAAATTCTATTTTCAGCTGTACAACCAAATCTGATTAGAACGGAATTATTCAAAAAAAAGCTAAAGCGAACCCCCTCGTTTTGGAAAAAAAAGTAAAGATCAGGAGTTTTTTTCAAATTGATTGGATTGTTCAATAAATCTCAAAAAAGCCAAATATCACCCATTAGCAAAGCGTTTTTAAATCGTTTTATCAAATAAAAAGTCTTTAAAAAAGTAAGACATTCTAAAAGCACGCATAAACAAATCACATCTTTTTAGACTAATTTTTAAATTTTGAACAAGAAAAAGAACCAAAACATATTTTTTCAACAATTTTATTGAGGAATTAACTTTATTTAACATTTTATTTAGATATTTGACCCATCTAATCTTAAAATAATCCAAAAATGAAAATTAAATTCAAACATTTTTTGAGTTTACTAATTGTACTGTCCGTACAATTGACATTTGCTCAAGAAAGCACGTTGTCAGGTAAAGTTACTGACATGGGTGGACTTCCTATTCCCGGTGCAAATATTATTGTAAAAGGAACTACTATCAGTGCTCAAACTGGTTTTGATGGTGATTTCGTCATCAATGCAAAAAGAGGACAAATTCTAATTGTCAGCTTTGTAGGAATGAAAACCATAGAGGTTCCAGCATCACCGTCAATGGTAATAAAGCTTGGTGATTCATCAAATCAACTAGAAACGGTTGTTGTAGTTGGATATGGAACCCAAAGCAAAAAGAAATTGACGGATAATATTGCTCGTGTAACAGCAAAGGACATCCAACAAATTCCAGTATCTAATGTTCAAAATGCCTTAGTTGGTAAATTAGCGGGTGTACAAATCACACAAACCAATGGTAAAGTAGATGGAGGCATAAATATTCGTGTTCGTGGTGCTGCCAGTATTAGCGCAGGAACACAACCGTTGTATGTTTTGGATGGAATTCCTTTGGTAACTACAGATGAGTCTAGTAACGGTGCACCAACTAACCCATTATTAACATTAAGCCCGAACGAAATAGAATCTATTGATGTGCTTAAAGATGCCTCATCAGCTGCTATTTATGGAGCTAGAGGAGCAAATGGTGTTGTTTTGATTACTACTAAAAGAGGAAAAGAAGGTAAAGGAACTTTTTCTATCAACCTTTCGCAAGGAGTTAGTCAAGCCACACACAAAAGAAAATGGTTGAATGCAGATCAATATATAGAGTTATTTACAGAAGCTTCGATCAACGGGCTAGGTGATGCCGTTGAAGCCGAAGACACTTTTGACTTCCTGGCTCAAGGTACAGATTGGAGAAACAGAGAAGTGAACACGGACTGGCAGGACACAGCTTTTCAAGACGGATTTAATACCGATGCTGATTTCTCAGTATCTGGTGGAGATGCTAAGACTAAATATTTCCTCTCTGGAGCGTATAATAATACCACAGGAATTATAATCAATAATGCATTGGAAAGAGTAACTGCGAGAACTAATGTCTCTCACAAAATTTCAGATCGATTTACTGCAGGGATGAATTTAAGTTTTTCCAGATCAGAAATTGATCGTATACAAGATGACAACTCTTTCACAACTCCTTTGCAAGCGGTAGCACAATCACCATTGTCACCTGCTCGTTTAGCAGATGGTACCGCTAATCCAAACACATTATATGCTAACTATTTATTAGCTATGGACAATACGTTTTGGAAAACTATTATGCGAAGAGTAACAGGAAAAGTATATGGAGAATTGAAAATTATTCCTTCTTTAAAAGCCAATTCTGATTTTTCTTACGACCTGTTATCACAAACTGAAGATGCTTGGTACGGTAAAAACTCTCCCTTTATGGCAACCGATGGTGAAGCTTATGCAACTTCCGTAAATAACGAGACCTACATTTACAGTAATTACTTAACATTTGATAAAACCTTTGGAGAAAAACACAATATCAATGCTGTTGCCGGAATGGAATTCAACAAATTCAATCGCAGATTTCAAAGTGTAACTAGTATTTATTTTCCAAATGACTCTTTTCAAACCATAGATGGTGGTGCGGAAGTAAATGCAGGATCTGGAAATCAAACTGATTACACCTTTGTTTCTCAATTTGGAAGACTTACCTATTCATACGATAATAAATACATCTTAAAAGCGAGTATCCGTCGTGATGGCTCTTCCCGTTTTGGTAAAAACGAAAGGTTTGGTAGTTTTCCAGCTTTTTCAGCAGGTTGGATTATTTCTGAGGAAAACTTCTTAAAAGACAATGCTACTGTGACTTTCTTAAAATTAAAAGGAAGCTGGGGAAAATTAGGAAATGCTGAATTAGGGAATTTTGCTTCTCGCCAGCTATACGAATCAAAACCTTACAACCTGAAATCAGGACTTTCATTTTCACAAGCTGGAAATGACAACCTTACTTGGGAAAAATCGACCCAAATTGATTTTGGTGTTGAATTTGGTTTGCTGAACCGCATTAGTGTTGAAGCCGATTATTACAAAAAAAACACAAATGGTTTACTTTTTAAAGTGCCACTATCAATAAGTTCAGGTGCAAGTACAATCAACCAAAACATTGGTGAAGTACAAAGTAGCGGAGTTGAATTTACGTTAAACACAAAAAACATTGATTCTGACAATCTAAAATGGAATACTAGTTTCAACATTACAACTAATGAATCCAAAGTAGTATCAATGCCAAACAATAATAAAGATATTGTAACGACATTTACTATTAACAGAGTAGGAGAAAATATTTCTTCATTTTACCTAGTAGAATATGCTGGAGTTGATTCTGCTAATGGAGATGCTTTGTTTGTAAAAAACACACCTAATACTGATGGCTCTTTAGACAAATCAACAACGAACGATTACTCTGAGGCTAAAAGAGTCGTATCAGGAAATCCTTTCCCTACATTGATGGCTGGTTTAACCAATACAATGAATTACAAAGGAATTGACTTTTCTTTTACATTCCAAGGTGAATGGGGAGCTAGTATTTACAACTCTGCTGGTAAATACCAATCGGTTTCTGCTGATTACTTTGACAATCAGACGACTGACCAATTAAAGCGTTGGCAAAAACCTGGAGACATCACAAACGTCCCACAAGCTAGACTATATGGAAGTAACGGAACTGGGGAATCAACACGATTTTTAGACAAAACTGATTTTGTTCGTTTAAGAAACTTAACAATAGGCTATTCATTATCAGGAAATGCGATAAAAGAACTTGGGATGAGCAGTGTACGTCTTTATGCTACTGGTGTAAACTTACTCACTTTTACAAATTATAATGGATATGACCCAGAAGCGAGGAGAGATGATACAGGTATTGGGGAAGAGTTTTACTCTACACCACCTGCTAGAACGATTGCTTTAGGAGTAAATATTAATTTTTAAAAAACAAAAAAATGAAATCAAATAAATTAATATTATTTATTCTTTTCGCTTCTTTTTTTGCAAGTTGCGATAGTGAATTAGAAATTGATCCCAAACAAAATGAGGATGCAACAGTTACATTAAGTACTGAAAGCGGCATCACAAATATTCTAACTGGAACCTACGCTACCGCAGCAACGGGAGCAGGATTTGGTGGTAGAAATATTATTTCAGCCGAACTATTAGGTGTTTCAGCGCAAACTGCTACAACTGAATTAAGATGGAGAGGTTCCTATGGTGAATTTAGACAAATTTACAATAAGGCAATGCTTGTAAATAATACAATTATTGAAGGAATGTATACTCGAAAATATGAAATGATCAATGCTGCCAATACCGTTATTGAAAACATTAATAAAGTAGCTAGTCCAGCTAAGCAAAAAACAATGATTGCTGAAGCAAACTTTTTGCGATCTCTTGCTTATTTTGACTTGGTTCAGTTCTTTGCACAACCTTATGTTGCAGGCCAACCAAATACTCAATTGGGCGTTGTGATTAGACCTAATGCCATTTATGATTTTAATACTGATCTTTCTAAAGAAAGAAGTACCGTTGACGAGGTTTATGCAGTTATCATAGCAGGATTGAACTTAGCTTATACTGATCTTCCAGCTGATAATGGTTTTTATGCAAGTAAATACGCTGCAAAAGCATTGCTAGCCAGAGTCTATTTGCAACAAGGAAATTATAAAGCTGCTAGAGATGCCGCAAATGATGTTATTACTAATGGAGGATATTCATTGTCAACTTCATACGCAGCTGCATTCAATCATGCTGCTATGCAAAACGAAGATATTTTCAATATCATGATAACGAAACAGACGGGTACAAATGATGCCAATACTTTTTACGCAGCAGAAGCAGATGGTGGTCGTGGTGGAGATTTATCGATTAGAAATGCTTATTTAGATCTTTTTGATGACACTAATGATGCACGATACAACTTCAATTACGTGAATCCCGCTAATGACAGAACACTAACTTTAAAATATCAGAATCAGTATAGTGTTGTAGGAATCATCCGTTTAGCAGAGATGTTTCTAATAAGAGCAGAAGCTAATTTTAGAGAAAGTACTGTACTTGGGGACACGCCATTAAATGACATTAACAGATTGAGAACAAGAGCTACAGCACAAAATTTAGCTGTGGTCAACTTAAGTTCTATCCTTAAAGAAAGACGTCTAGAGCTTGGTATGGAAGGTTTTTTAATACATGACATTAAAAGAACTAAAAGGTCTATCGACATAAGTTCTGATGGAAGTGGATCTGTATTACTTCCTTACAATGATAATAAATTAGTATTCCCTATCCCATTGAGAGAAATGGATACCAATAAAAAAATCACACAAAATCCTGGATACGGTAGTTAATCAAACTAATAATGAAGGAAAATCATCTGCTTAAGCAAATGGTTTTCTCTCCTTCAGATTTTCAGAAATTGTTTAAATGAAAAGCCCGATATCAATTTTAGATATCGGGCTTTGTTTTTACAGGTTTGGCACACTCTCTTTTTCATCTGCTTGCCAAACACAAGTACCTTTGCCTCTTTTCAAAATCACAGGTAGTGGATTGTAATTGTTTAGGCTGTTTGTGTCCAGCTATTTCGATTTTAAGTAATAAAGGACAGGATTACCGTGAGTGCTTTTAAACTTTCAACTAAAACCATATCTTTTAATCCCAGAAGTTCAATTATTTTAAACTAATTATTCAATTTAGACCAAAAAACGCACTTTTATAGCAATACAAAAACTCTATTTATATAAAAAAAGGAATAAATTTGATGGCAATAACATTAAAGAATTAAAACAAAAGTGCAGGATTACTTTTTCTGTTAATACTAAAACTGTTTCTTTAATTGAACCAGATTACACATTCAAAAGGAATAGTTCACTCAAAAATCTATTTAATTTCTATTAACATAAACTCATTAATAAAATGCAATCAACTCGCTACATTAGAATTATTATTGTTTTTTTTGTAATTGTTTTCAACAGTTCCCTACAAGCTCAAAACACAAAAGGAAAATTATTCATCATTGGTGGTGGCCATCGTTCTGATGTCCTTATGACACAACTAGTAAACATTGCTGATTTAAAGAAAAGAGAATACATTGTTGTTTTGCCTATGTCTAGCGAGGAACCAGATAGCGCTTATGTTTACTTTAAAAAGCAATTTGAAAAACTGGTTCCAAATCCTATTATCATGCTGAATTTTGATAAAACAGGAGCAAACAATAAAGCAATGACTGATTCCTTGCAAAATGCTAAATTAATTTATATCAGTGGAGGTGATCAAACTCGTTTTATGAATGTAGTAAAAGACACCCCTATATATGCTGCCATTCACAAAGCCTACGAAAACGGAAGTACAATTGCTGGCACCAGCGCTGGAGCTGCCGTGATGTGCGAGCACATGATAACGGGCAATCAAAAATTAGAAGCTAAGTACTCGGCAACATTCGACAACATTAGATACGATAATCTTGAAACTACCGTTGGTTTAGGCCTTATAAAAAACGTAATTATCGACCAACATTTTCTAAAGAGAAGCCGCTATAACCGGTTGTTATCAGCATTAGTTGAATTTCCAGATCATATTGGAATAGGTATAGATGAAAGTACAGCCTTGATTGTTCGCAATAAAGAAATTGAAATTGCAGGTGAAAGCGAAGTTATTGTGGTCCAAAAACCAAAAGGAATAACCAAATCCAAAAAAGAAAATTTAGTGAGTATCAAAAGATTGGAAATGGCAGTTTATACAGAAGGTCAAAAATTTAAAATTAAATAAACCACCATGGACTTTCAGTCCATGGTTTTGGTTTAGCAGACTGAAAGGCTGCACGGTTATAATAATAAAAACCAACCGCAGATTCGTAAATTTTTTTTTGAGGTTGTAATAAATCTGTGAATCTGCGGTAATTTTTTTTAGAACCTGAAAGAAAAATGCACTAAAGTGCATAGTTTTAAACTATTTCTGTGACCAATATACAATTTCAAGAAGTACCTAACATTGCTCTAAAAAATTGAAAACCATTGATTTGACACTGTAATTAAAAAGAACTAACAAAATCAGTACTGACTCACAGATTACCAAAATAGGTGCATCAGTATTGATTTTTTTTTTTAATTAAACTAAAAACATTATTGTCTTTTATAAATTTCAACAACTTCAGTCTTAAATTTATTCTTTAACCACGCACTCAGTTTTTCTTTTTCGTCTGCATTAATTTCAGTTTTACTTTCATAAAGAACTACGGTGATTACTTTTTCGTTCTCTTTGTTCTCGTTAAAAATATGATTTGCTACAGCAATATTCTCAATATCTGGAAAGAGTATTTTTGTTTCATTCAAAATAGCATTGTTATCAAACTTTAAAGACATCATCTGATTTTGCAGCTTGGCAATAATCAAATCTTTCTCACTCGTGGATTTATTGTTAAAGGTAATTTCATTCAAAATATCCTGCTTTAGGTCGGTCGTATCCTGAATTATATTTAATACTGTATTGTTCAATTCATACGTTTTCAGTTTTTCATTGAGCTTTATTACTTCGTTCTTATCAAGTCTTCTTCTTAAAAAAGCAATGTCTATTTTCTTTGGGTTTGAAGTAAACTGTGTTTTTTTATATAGGACCGTAAAGCCTTTATCAACAAGCTCCGCTTTTATAAATTCTTCTACTTTTTCTTTGTATTTTTTTTCCTGGAACAGCTGGTTCGCAAAAAAGATACTCGGCACTATCAAGGATAGAGTCAAAAAAGTAATGATATACCGTACTCTCTTTTCCGTCTTTAAATCGGTTTGCTTAACGATTGGATATTTTAAATATTTGACAATTATAAAAGTTGCAATACAAATAAAAACACAATTAATCGTGTACAAATACATAGCGCCAAAAAAGAATTTAAAATTCCCTAAGGCTAATCCGTAACCTGCCGTACATAAAGGCGGCATCAATGCCGTTGCAATGGCCACGCCGGGAATTGGATTTCCTTTTTCGACCCTTGTTGTGGCAATTACCCCAACAAGTCCTCCAAAAAAGGCAATAAAAATATCGTAAATATTAGGCGCTGTTCTTGCTAAAAGTTCTGGTTGTGCTTCTTTAAAAGGGCTCAAATAAAAATAAATCGTAGAAACTATCAAACCCACCAAAGTAGCGATTAGCAAATTTTTAAGTGATTTTTGGAGCAGATTAAAATCATAAATTCCCAAACCAAAACCGGCCCCAACTATTGGCCCCATCAAGGGTGAGATAAGCATGGCTCCAATAATGACAGCCGTTGAATTTACATTCAACCCTACAGAGGCCACCACGATTGCGCAGGCTAAAATCCAAAGATTTGATCCTCTAAATGAAATATTTGAAGTAACATTATCTAATACCTTTTTTTTATCCTCTTCTCCGCTATGCAGTTCAATAAAATTCACTATTTTGTTCATGCCGCTTTGTTTATTAATTGTTGTGAGATTACTCTTGAAAGACAATCTCATTTACATCTCTTGTGAGTGAATTCAGCAAGGTAACTATTCCTTAATTATCAATACTTGTATGTTTTGAAAAACCAATTTCTGAAATGTTTTTTCAGGTACAAATCTAATTGATGTTATTGACATTTTAATCAAAAATTAAATTTGATGCGAATCATTTTATTTTGTCCTGCAGCCACAGCTACATTTTTATCTATAAAGCGTATAGTGTTTAGGCTGGAATCCGTTGACACTTGCATCCATGAGGCGCCGCTGTCTGAAGAATAATACACTCCCGAAGTCCCTACAGCAACCAGTTTTTTGCTATTACTTTTAGGAACATATTGCACGCAGGAAGCATATCCAAAGCCTTGATTTTCTGCTATACCTTGCCATGTTTTTCCACCATCCGCAGTAAGAGCCTTATTGGAGAAGTTCTGATTCCTAATTTCGTAATCTCCTCCGGCAATAAATCCGTTATTTGCATCATAAAAATCTGCTGTAAAAATCCCGGTCATCGTTTTCCCTGCCGCCATTGGAGTTTCATATACGGCCCAACTATTTCCTCTATCGGAAGAATAAAAAACTCGCGATTTTTTTCCGCCAGAAACAATCCAGGTATGATTTCCTTTGATTACAATATTAGTGTTGCTTGCCGCAAAACCAGCTTCGCCAACCACCACTTTGGGTAATTTATCACATGAGATTTTACTCCAGAAGTTCCCTCCGTCCCGTGTCGTTATGATGTTAAGACAATCTGAAATTGGATCACCCATTGCTATTCCTTCTTTGTCATCCCAAAACTGCATACTATTAAAAAAGACTTTCTCGTGATTTTCTTGGTATACTAATTGTACTTCCTTTCCTGTTTTTGAAATCTGATATAGCAATGCGGGATTTGCAACATTTAGAATAAAAACATGCTTTGCAGTTTGAGCAATACTTCTAAATTCTAGCTTTAAAGAATCTTTCGTTATTTTATTTTCAATTTTTTGATTGGTATCCAAATTATAAAAACCATATCTTCCTTTATCAGCAGCATACCAAATCTTATTTTTATCAACTTGAATCGCTCGAATGCTTATTTTATCTTGAAACAGTGTATCAATTTCAACAGATTGAAAACTACTATTACTTAAACTTCCCGACTTATAAACACTTGTTTTACAAGACACTAAAGCATTTAAAACCAATAGAATTAAAAAAATATTTTTCATTTTTCGTACATTTTAAGGCTAATTTACAATTAATAATATAAATACAAATAGAGTCCAAAATTTATTGGCACAATAATTGGATATTCAAAAAAAAGGAACAACTTAATCCAATTAATTATGAAAACGAAACTACTATTACTGAGTCTTTTGACTTTTGTTTTCGCAACACAAATACAGGCGCAAAATAGAACATCAGTAAACGCCATGAATGCCGAAATAAGTGATAATCTTGATTTGAGAGCTGTTGCTTCTATTTTTGGTGATTCTAAAGATTTACAGGATTTTGAAAGACGCCTGAATGACCCTGAACTTCAAATATCAAATTTAGATTTAAATAATGACAATGAAGTTGATTATTTACGCGTTATTGAAACGGTAGAAAACAGAACACACTTAATCATTATTCAATCAGTGCTTGATGAAGATGTATACCAAGATGTCGCTACAATTGATGTTGAAAAAGGCAGAAATAATAAAATTCACGTACAAGTGATTGGAGATGTTTTCATGTACGGTGAAAATTATATTTATGAGCCCATTTATTATAGCACTCCTGTAATTTATGCTTCATTCTGGTCAGCTAATTATCGGCCGTATTATTCCAGTTGGAATTGGGGTTATTATCCTTCCTATTATTATGCATGGAATCCGTTTCCAGTATTCCGTTATAGAAACAATATCAACATCAATTTGAACATTAACAACAATTATAATTATGTTAATACCCGAAGAAGTAATCGCGCTGTAGTTTTATACAATTCAAGACGCTCTAATGGATACGAAAGACAAAATCCGAACTATTCATTTTCAAGAAGAAACGCTAATGTAACAAACCGATATGAATTAGACCAAAGAAGAGGATCAAAAAATGGGTCTAGTTATTCTAATAGAAGAGCCGCTACATCAAGAGAATCTGGAACGCAAAGAGTAGGTTCTTCACGAAATTATTCTCAAAACAGAACCAATCCTTCTGGTCAGGAAACGCCCCAAAGAGGAAATTCGCAAAGAGACTATTCGCAAAACAGAAGCAATCCTTCTAGTCAGGAAACGCCACAAAGAGGAAATTCACAAAGAGACTATTCTCAAAACAGAAGTAATCCTTCTAGCCAGGCAGATCCGCAAAGAGGAAATTCGCAAAGAGACTATTCTCAAAACAGAAGTAATGCTTCTAGCCAGGCAGCTCCACAAAGAGG
>JAGOJA010000001.1:38668-53158 GCA_017995345.1 Flavobacterium sp. | reverse complement strand
ACAGAAGTAATGCTTCTAGCCAGGCAGCTCCACAAAGAGGGAATTCGCAAAGAGACTATTCGCAAAACAGAAGTGATCCTTCTAGCCAGCCAGCTCCACAAAGAGGGAATTTGCAAAGAGACTATTCGCAAAACAGAAGCAATCTTTCTAGTCAGGAAACGCCAAAAAGAGGAAATTTGCAAAGAGACTATTCGCAAAACAGAAGCAATCCTTCTAGTCAGGAAACGCCAAAAAGAGGAAATTCACCGAGAGATTATTCTCAAAACAGAAGCAATCCTTCTAGTCAGGAAACGCCACAAAGAGGAAATACTCAAAAAGACTATTCGCAAAACAGAACTAATTCTTCAAGAGAGACTACACCAGAAAGAGGCAACCCTTCAAGAGAATATTCTAAAAACAGAACGAATCCATCTGGAGAAGCTACACCACAAAGAGCGCAATCACAAAATAGAGGAAATGATGCAAGACAATCATTTCCGCAAAGAAGCGAATCTCAAAGAGGCAATTCGTCTTCAAGAAATGACAACATAAGAATATAAAATAGAAGTTTTTTATAACAATAAAACACGGTTTTTGCAGCCGTGTTTTTTATTGTATAAAAAGCTCAAATTTATTTTAAAAGTGTATTTTTGACAAGTTTTTTAAAATCATTAAATGAGCGCATCACATAAAGACCTGCATAGTAAATTAACGTTAGGTGGTTTATTAATTTCATTAGGAATAATTTACGGTGATATAGGAACTTCACCACTGTATGTAATGAAAGCCATCTTAGGCGATCATATAATAAATGCGAATGTTGTTTTAGGTGGCGTTTCTGCGGTTTTTTGGACACTTACACTACAAACAACAATAAAATATGTATTAATCACATTAAGCGCTGATAATCATGGCGAAGGAGGTATTTTTGCGTTATACGCCTTAGTTAAAAAAACAAAAATCAGGTGGTTGATTGTCCCTGCAATCATTGGCGGAAGCGCACTACTCGCTGATGGAATTATTACCCCGCCCATCTCTGTATCTTCTGCAGTAGAAGGAATTAAAACTTTTTATCCTGAAATAAATACCATACCCATTGTAATAGGTATATTATTTATTCTCTTTTCCATACAACAGTTTGGATCCAAATTAGTAGGTAAATTTTTTGCTCCAATGATGTTGATTTGGTTTGTAATGCTAGCTGTATTGGGAATAATCCAAATCACAAAACATCCTGAAGTTTTTAAAGCAATAAACCCATACTATGCATATCAGCTGTTATCAATTCACCCAGATGGTTTTTTTGTATTAGGTTTTGTATTTCTATGTACTACCGGTGCAGAAGCATTATATTCAGACATGGGGCACTGTGGTCGCAAAAACATCAGAATAAGCTGGATTTTTGTAAAAACTGCTTTAGTACTTAACTACTTTGGACAAGCAGCTTATTTAATTCATCACGAAGGGCAAACATTACAAAATTTAGGAGGGAAGAACGGAAATCCATTCTACCTTATCATGGAAGATTGGTTTCAACCTATAGGAATTGTTATTGCTACATTAGCAGCAGTAATAGCATCTCAAGCCCTTATCAGTGGTTCCTTTACTTTAATAAATGAAGCGATGAGATTGAACTTTTGGCCAAAGGTAAAAATCAAATATCCAACGGAGTTAAAAGGTCAACTTTACATTCCATCGATAAACTGGTTGCTATTTGCTGGTTGTGTTGGAATTGTACTGCACTTTGAAGAGTCCAATAACATGGAGCATGCTTACGGCCTTGCTATCATTTTATGCATGATAATGACCACCATATTACTCAACTTTTATTTAATAATGAAAAGAGTAAAATTGTATTTTATTGTACCATTAATAACAATTTATCTTCTAATCGAATTTAGTTTCCTAGCCGCTAATATTACTAAATTTGCTGATGGTGGTTATGTAACTCTAATTATTGCTTCGGTGTTAATTAGTATAATGACGATATGGTATTCTGCTAAACAAATTAATAAAACTTATACTAAGCTCGTTAAAATTGAAGACTACAAAAAAGTACTTGTCGAACTTAGTGCTGATTTGACCATTCCAAAATACGCAACACATTTAGTGTACATGACAAATGCAGGTAGAACTGATGAAATTGAAGAGAAAGTGATGTATTCCATTTTACAAAAGCGACCTAAAAGAGCTGATATATACTGGTTTGTACACGTTAATATACTATCAGAACCTTATAAAGCACAATATAAAGTTACTGAAATTGTAAAAGATGATTTGTATCGCGTCGATTTTAATCTCGGCTTTAGGGAACCTACTAAAATAAACCTAATGTTTAGAGAAGTGATCAAAGACATGGTTAAAAAAGGTGAGGTAGATATTACCAGTAGATACGAATCATTGAACAAGAATAATATTATTGGCGATTTCAAATTTGTACTTTCTGAAAAATTTCTTTCCAACGATAGTCGCTTGAGATGGCGTGAAAAATTAATTATGAATTCCTATTTCTTACTTAAAAAATTAAGTTTATCTGAGGAAAGTGCTTTTGGATTAGACAGCAGCTCTGTCAAAATCGAAAAATTCCCATTAGTACTTCACGCACCTGAAAAGGTGAATTTGACAAGATTAAAGTAACTATTCTTTTAAAATTAGACCAAAAAACATTGTAGCATTTACAGTGTTTTTCTTGTCAAAAAATTTAAAAACAACATTCATTATTTAAAATATAACATTCAGTCAATAAATAGTACCTTTGCACCTCAATTATTTAAAATGAGATTACACAGAAATTTAGTTTACACAACGATAGACGCATTAAACGCCATTTTTAACGAAGGTGAATATGCTGATAAAGTAGTAGCAAGATCCCTTAAAAAAGACAAGCGTTGGGGAAGTTCAGATAGAAAGTTTGTTGCCGAAACCATCTACGAAATTGTACGTTGGAAAAGATTATACGCAGAAATAGCAGAAGTAAAAGAGCCATTTGACAGAAACAATCTTTGGAGAATGTTTTCAGTTTGGGCGGTTTTAAGAGGCTACCCTATTCCAGATTGGCGTCAGCTGGAAGGAACTCCAGAGCGAAAAATAAAAGGTCGCTTTGATGAACTTTCAAAAGTGAGAGCTTTGAAAGAATCTATCCCAGATTGGATGGATGAATTAGGCGTAAAAGAGCTAGGCGAAAAAGTTTGGGCGACAGAAATTGCGGCTCAAAACCAACCTGCTAAAGTTATCCTTAGAGTAAATACACTCAAGACTACTAGAGAAGCGCTTCGAGCGATTTTAATGGATTTGAACATTGAAACAGAAACATTAAAAAACCAACCAGATGCTTTAGTATTAAAAGAAAGAGCTAATGTTTTCTTGACTGATGCTTTCAAACAAGGTTTCTTTGAAGTTCAAGATGCAAACTCGCAATTAGTCGCAGCTTTCCTTGATGTAAAACCAGGGATGCGTGTTGTTGACACTTGTGCAGGCGCAGGTGGAAAAACACTTCACATCGCTTCCTTGATGGAAAACAAAGGGCAATTAATCGCTATGGATTTGTACGAAAGCAAATTGAAGCAATTAAAAATCAGAGCCAAAAGAGACGGAGCTTTCAATATCGAATACCGCATAATTGATTCTACCAAAGTAATCAAGAAGCTTCATGAAAGAGCCGATAGAGTTTTAATTGACGCACCATGTAGCGGTTTGGGAGTTCTGAAAAGAAATCCCGATGCGAAATGGAAATTGAAACTGGAATTTATTGACAACATCCGTAAAGTACAATCGGAAGTTTTAGAAAGCTATTCTAAAATTGTAAAACCGGGAGGAAAATTAGTGTACGCAACTTGTTCCATATTGCCATCTGAAAATCAGGAACAAATTGCTCGTTTCTTGACTACTGACATTGGAAAACAATTCAAGTTTATAAAGGATCAAAAAATCCTAGCTTCAGAGTCTGGTTTTGACGGTTTTTATATGGCTTTGTTAGAACGAAAAGAAAACGTAGAACAGAAAGAAAAAAGAGTACAAAAAGAAATAGAATAGAATCCAGTTTTTAGACTCCAGAATTCACAAAAAAAGTCCTCGAATTTTGAAGACTTTTTTTATATCATTATTTTTTAGCTTAATCTTTTTCTAACTTTAAACCTTAAACCAAAGAAACTTTAAATTCCCTCTTAATCATTCATTGAGATCAAAAACTCTTCATTATTCTTCGTTTTCTTAAAACGGTCATTAATGAAATCCATTGCTTCCACAGGGTTCATGTCCGAAAGGTATTTTCGCATAATCCACATGCGTTGCAATGTTTTTGGTTCTAACAACATATCGTCACGTCTAGTACTAGAAGAAGTCAAATCGATAGCCGGGAAAATACGTTTGTTAGCAATTTTTCTATCCAATTGCAATTCCATATTACCAGTACCTTTAAATTCTTCGAAAATAACCTCATCCATTTTTGAGCCAGTTTCAGTCAATGCAGTAGCGATAATACTTAATGAACCTCCATTTTCTACATTACGTGCCGCTCCAAAGAAACGTTTTGGTTTTTGCAATGCATTTGCATCCACACCACCACTCAATACTTTTCCAGAAGCAGGCTGAACGGTATTATAAGCTCTAGCCAAACGCGTAATAGAGTCCAATAAAATCACTACATCGTGACCACATTCTACTAAACGTTTTGCCTTTTCTAGAACGATATTCGCAATTTTTACATGCTCTTGTGGCTCTCTGTCAAATGTAGAAGCAATAACTTCCCCACGCACACTGCGTTGCATATCCGTAACCTCTTCTGGGCGCTCATCAATCAATAAAACAATCAAATACACTTCTGGATGATTTGCTGCAATTGCATTGGCAATATCCTTTAGCAACATGGTTTTACCCGTTTTGGGTTGCGCCACAATCATTCCGCGTTGTCCTTTTCCTATTGGCGAAAACAAATCGATGATTCGTGTTGAAATAGTGCTCTGTTTTTCTGCCAATTTGAATTTCTCGGATGGAAAAACTGGTGTTAAATGTTCGAATGAAACTCGGTCACGAACCACTTGAGGATCGTGACCGTTTATTTTCAAAACCCGAACTAACGGAAAAAATTTCTCTCCTTCTTTTGGCGGGCGAACCACCCCTTTTACAGTATCACCGGTTTTAAGACCAAATAATCTAATTTGAGAAGTCGATAAATAAATATCATCTGGCGAAGCTAAATAGTTATAATCCGAAGAACGCAAGAAACCATAACCGTCAGCCATCATTTCTAGAACGCCTTCACTCTCTATGATTCCATCAAATTCAAAGTCAGGGGCAGCAAAATTGCTTTTCTTATTTTTGAAATTTGGATTTGGATTTCCATTTGGATTCAACTTATGTAACTGGTTTGGATTTATTTTTTTGGTAGGAGCTACAACTTCAGCTTTTTCTTCAGTTGTCGTTTCTATTGCCCTATCATTGTCTTTTTTAGTCTCTTTTACTTCTTCTTTATCCTTTTTTAAGGCTAATTTTTTCTCGTAAGCGGATTTATTAAACTTAATTATTTTACCTACTTTTTTGTCTACAGATTCAATATCTTGAGTTGAAGACGGTTCTTCCTTATTAGGAATTGGCAATGTTTCAGCAGCCGTATTTTCAGTTGGAATATTCGTTTTTGCTACAATTTCTTCTGTTTCAAAAAGAGTGTTTTTTACAGCTTTCTGAATCGGTACTTTTTTTTCAGGTACTATTCTAGTTCTTTTAGGCTTACCGTCTTCCATAAAACTTTCTGTTTTTGTGTCTAAAGCAGTGTCAACGTTGGCCCGCTGATGATCCAAAATAAGACTGATTAAAGTCTCTTTTTTTACACCATTAAATTTTATTGTTTTAGCTGATTTAGCTATTTCTTGAAGCTCAGAAAGCTTCATTTCTTTTAATGCAGAAATTTCAAACATGAATGTTCTATGAATTTAATTAATTTGTTGGAATAACGTAAAAGAATAGGTAGTGAACTTTAAAGTCAATCAACCGCAGTATGAAGTGCTTACGGAATTATGATGCAATAATACGAATAAAATTTAATCAGACAATAGTATTTTAAAAAAAGAAAATATATTTTTGTAAAACATATTCAACAAATGATACAAAGAATTCAGACTATTTATTTACTACTTGCATTTGTAGTTACAGGCGTATTGCTGTTTTTTTTTCCGTTATGGACAATGAGCGATAATAAAGAGTATTTTTTCATGCAAAGTCAAGTGTATACTATCCTATTAGGATTAAGTACTTCGCTAACGTTGCTGGGTGTTGTTTCCTATAAAAAAAGACAAAATCAATTTGTTATTGGCAGATTGAATATCATATTAAATTTGATTTTATTAGGATTATTTGTATATCGTTCACTAAATCTATCTGGAGAAACACCTGCTGTTTCAGAGAAAGGTATTGGGATGTTTCTACCTGCAGTTGCTATCGTATTATTAGTCTTGGCTAACAAAGCGATCAAAAAGGATGAGGATCTTGTAAAATCTGTGGACAGATTGAGATAAACCTATAAACTTTAGTTTATTAGTGCGAAGGAAACCCGAATGTAACAATTCGGGTTTTTTTGTATCCTATTCTATATTTTTTATTAAAAAAAACAATAAAAACCCTATAAAAACAACCCCTACGTATTTATTTTTCATAAATTTGACAGTAACAACCACTATATGTTACAAAAAATTAAAATTCATCTTGCTGATGACCATCAAATCCTTATTGATGGCATCCGAACTTTATTACATACTATTCCTGTCTTTGAAGTAGTTGGGTTTTCACTCAATGGTAGCGCCCTTTTTAATGAAGTAAGCAACAACAAATCAGACATTCTTATTCTAGACCTTAACATGCCCGAGAAAGATGGTATTGAGGTCATTAAGGAATTTTCAAAAAAAGGATTTCCTTGTAAAGTAATTGTTTTATCTAGTCATGATGACTTAAGAATAATAAAAGAAGTGATGAAACTTGGCGCCAGTGCCTACTTGACAAAAAAATGTGCTGGAGAAAATATAGTTGAAGCAGTTCATTCTGTTTCCAGAGGCGAAGAGTATTTTTGTAAATCCGTCAGAGAAAAAATATTCAACACAGTCGCTAAAGACAATCCAAAACTAATCAGACAAGAAGCAAATTCAAATTCGATTTTAACCGACCGAGAATTAGAAATCATCAAATTGATTTCGCTGGAATATAGCGGAAAAGAAATCAGTGACCAGCTTTTTATAAGTACAAATACGGTGGAGACCCATCGAAAAAATATAATGAAAAAATTAGATGCAAAAAACTCTATCAGTTTAGTCAAATATGCCCTGAGAAATAATTTAGTAAAACCCTAGGCTATACTTTAGCTTTTAAGTTCTTAGCAGTTCAAAATAATAAATTTAAATAGAGATACATTATTTATATGGCTTCACATCGATTTTTTATATTGACACTAATTTTAATCCATTTCTTCAATATCCCTTCTTTTGCTAAAGTTAAAAACCTAACAAAAAAGGAAATCGTTCTATTGTCTAATGAAGCCATTAGAGATATGAATGCAGCAAATTATGAAAAGTCTTTAATAAAATCAAGACTAGCTTTAAGATACGCCATCGCTATTAATGACAACAATCTTATCGCAGGCATATACAACACCATTGGCGCCAATTTTGATGGGTTAGCCGAATTTGACAAAGCTTTTTTTTATTATGAAAAAGGACTACAATATGCTAATAAAACCAACAATGATCAGTTAAAAAATTGGCTGAATAACAATCTAGGAAACATTTATTGCTTTGATAAAAAACAATATAAAAAAGGAATTTTTCATTATAAAAAATCTTTAGAATACAGCAAAAAATCAAAAGATTCCATACAAATTGTTTTTACCAATCTCAACTTGACATGGGCATACTTTGATATTGGACAATTTGAAAAAGGACTTCCTTATTTGACATTTATCAATAAACACCACAAAAAACACGGGGACGAATCTACTATTGTTGCACTCAACATGCTCAATGGAATGTATCACAACTACAAAAACAATCCTGAAAAAGCGCTTGCTTTTTTTCAGGATGCTATAAGACTAGGAACCGAAGGAAATCAAAAAACGGACTTGTCTTATTCCTACTATGAATTCTCTAAATTTTTATTTAAAAAAAATGATTATAAAAACGCATATAAAAACCTTGAATTATACAATAAAACTACCGAGGAATTAAACATCGAGGAAAAGCTCAACAAAGCAAATGTTGCCGGAATAAATCTTCAAATTGACGAGTATAAAAGAGAAATCGATAAAATAGGAAACGATTACAAAACCAAAGAATATTTACTATTACAAGAACAATCTAGAAACAAAAAATTTGTTATTGTATTGATCACAATCTTGTTGTTGTTGTTCTTCCTTTTTTATCTTAATTCTCAAAACAAACAACTAAAACAAAAAAACAAACTCAAAGACCTTCAAAGTAAAGTCCAAGAAAATATAATTAATGCAACCATAGATGGACAAGAATTAGAACGAAAAAAAATTGCTTCTTTTTTACATGATAACATCAGTGCTTTGCTATCATCAGCTGGCCTACATCTTTATGCCTATATTTCCCAAAATCAGCCTTCATCGCAAGAAATCAATAAAATAAAAGCTATTTTAGAAGAAGCTCATGACCAAGTTCGCGATCTATCCCACGAATTGATGCCTGCCCTTTTAGCCCGATTTGGCTTATTTGATGCCTTAGACGATTTATGTCATAAGAACTCCAATTCAATTCTACACTTTGAATACTCCAGCGTTATAGATAGAAAAACGCGTTATGATGAAGATTTTGAAATGAAAATTTATTTCATCGTCATGGAACTTCTGAACAACATCATAAAACACAGTCATGCTAGAGAAGCAAAATTAAGTATTAAAGAAAATAACGCATCGCTACAAATTGACATTGTAGATAACGGAAAGGGATTTGATCCTAGTAAATTTCATATTCTGGAAGGTTTTGGAATAAGTCAAATTAAAGCGCGTATAAGTAATCTAAAAGGAACTATCGACATAAACTCAAATCCAAACGCAGGGACATCTATCAGTATGATGGTGCCTATTACGTATCAGAAAAAAACAACTACGCCCGTTTTTCCATCTCAATAATTTCCAAATCCTTGATTTTATCACCCTCAATTACAAAACGCAACATCGTGCGCACCTGATGAAAACCGCTTTTTCCAGCCGCTCCAGGATTCATGTGCAATAAGTTGTGTGTTTTATCAAATATGACTCTAAGGATGTGCGAATGGCCACAAATAAACAATCTTGGAGGATTCGAGACCATCTCTGTTTTAATATTAGGATTGTATTTCCCTGGATAACCACCAATATGCGTTATCCAAACATCAACACCTTCACACATAAATCGATTATGCAACTGAAATTCTAATCGCGCCCTAGAATCGTCAATATTACCATATACGCAACGCAATGGTTTCAACTTTTTTATCGCATCGGTTACGGCTAAATCACCTATATCGCCCGCATGCCAAACTTCATCAGCTTGTGCGACATATTTCAGAATGGTGTCGTCAATATGACTGTGTGTATCAGAAAGGAGTAGTATTTTTTTCATTGTTTTCAATTACATACTGGCAAAGGTACAAAGTTACTGAGTTTAGTCTCCTAAAATTATTAAAACAAAACCAGCCACAACCTAAACTTTTAACCTTTAAGCGACTTAAAACTTTGTACCTTTGTTGCTTTGAAACTTTGCGACAAACAAACCTTGAGATATTTCATAAAATTAGCTTACAACGGAACTCATTATCACGGCTGGCAATACCAACCCAATGCTGCTTCTGTTCAGGAAACGATGAACAAAGCATTTTCGGTGCTATTGAATACAACCATCAGTCTTATGGGAGCCGGAAGAACCGATACTGGAGTTCATGCCAAAGAGATGTATGCTCATTTTGACTTAGAAACCCCTTTTAACATTCCAAGTTTAGTACATAAACTCAACTCTTATTTGCCTAAAGACATTGTTATTTATGCTATTATTCCGGTTCATGACGAAGCACACACACGTTTTGACGCAACTAAACGAACCTACGAATACCATATCAATACGTTCAAAGATGTTTTTTTGCAAGAACAAAGTTGGTATTTCCATCAAAAACTAGATGTCGATTTGATGAATGAAGCCGCAAAAATATTGTTCAATCACACTGATTTTCAATGTTTTTCGAAAGTGAATACAGATGTAAATACTTTTGACTGTACTATTTTTGAAGCACATTGGAAACAAGAAAACGACAGCTTAATTTTTACCATTTCGGCTAATCGTTTTTTACGAAATATGGTCCGTTCCATTGTGGGAACTTTAGTGAACATAGGTTTATACAAGATTACACTAGCTGATTTTACTGCTATCATAGAAAGTAAAAACAGAGATAAAGCTGGTTTTTCGGTTCCGGCACATGGTTTATATTTAACCAAAATAGAATACGATTACATTTAAGTAATTACGAATTACAAATTACGAATTAGCCATCTAAGATTCAAATCGTAATTTCTAATTCGTAATTCGTAATTCACAAAATATGAAAGCAAAAGCATTTGATACCCGATTATTCAGACGAATATTAAAATTTACCAAGCCCTATCAATGGCGTTTTAATGGTGTGGTTATTTTCGCTATCTCACTATCGATTTTTGCGGCATTACGTCCGTATTTATTAAAACAAACCGTTGATGGATACATTGCAACCCATGACCAACAGGGATTATTGATGTATGTCACCCTGATGGGAATCGTGCTTTTACTAGAGGTTTTTTCACAATTTTACTTTGTGTTTTGGGCAAACTGGCTGGGTCAAGACATTGTAAAAGACATTCGAACTAAATTATTTCGTCATATTCTAAGTTTCCGAATGAAATATTTTGATCACGTTCCTGTAGGACAGCTCGTGACGCGTACGGTTTCGGATATTGAATCGATTGCTCGAATTTTCAGTCAGGGATTATTCATGATTATCAGTGACTTGATGAAAATGGTTGTCGTTCTGGCTTTTATGTTCTACATGAACTGGACGCTGACTTGGATTGTGATTGTGGCCATGCCAATTCTGGTCTTCTTCACGCGTATATTTCAAAAGAAAATGCAAGTCGCTTTTGAAGAAGTGCGTACCCAAATTGCCAATATGAACTCCTTTGTTCAGGAACGCGTGACGGGAATGAAGATTGTACAACTTTTTAATCGAGAAGAAATTGAATACGAAAAATTCAAAACCATCAATAACAAGCACAAGAAAGCTTGGATGAAAACCATTCTTTATAACTCCATCTTTCTTCCTATCGCTGATATTATTTCATCTTTAACCCTAGGTTTTATTGTATTGTATGGTGGAATCAAGATATTAAACGGGGATAATTTTACCACTTTTGGAGATTTATTTTCATACACCATGTTTATCGGGATGCTGTTTAATCCGTTGCGCCAAATTGCAGATAAATTCAACGAGATGCAACTGGGAATGATTGCAGCGAATCGTGTTTTTGACATTTTAGACACCGAAGATCAAATTCAAGATACAGGAACGATCGAAGCTCCCATTTTTAAAGGAGACATCAAGTTCAAAAAAGTTCGTTTTGGATATATTCCAGATGAAGAAGTAATAAAAGGAGTCGATCTGGAGGTAAATGCTGGTCAAACTGTTGCTATTGTAGGTTCTACAGGTGCCGGAAAATCAACGATTATCAATTTGTTAAACCGTTTTTACGAAATCAACAGCGGTTCAATTTATATAGACAATCACAATATTGAGGATTACACTTTGGATTCCCTACGAAAACAAATTGCGGTTGTATTGCAGGACGTTTTCCTTTTTGCGGATACCATTTTTAATAACATCACCTTGAATAATCCTGAAATAAGTCGGGAACAGGTTTTGGCTGCAGCCAAGAAAATCGGTGTGCATGAATTCATCATGAGTTTACCGGATAATTATGATTTTGATGTAAAAGAACGCGGTGTTATGCTTTCGTCAGGGCAACGCCAACTGATTGCTTTCTTGAGAGCGTATGTGAGTAATCCAAGTATTTTGATTTTGGACGAAGCCACTTCATCAATTGATACCTATTCTGAAGAATTAATTCAGCGCGCTACGGAAACGATTACCAAAGGCAGAACGTCTATTGTGATTGCACATCGCTTGGCAACAATTATCAATGCTGGTAAAATTGTGGTAATGGATAAAGGACTAATTGTTGAACAAGGAACACATCAGGAATTAATCAACCGTAAAAATGGCTATTACAAAAACTTGTACGATTCTCAATTTTCGGTTGCAAATTAGTTTTTTTTAAAGGTGCAAAGAGATAAAGGTGCTGAAAAGCAAAGGTTTTAAAATCATAGAAAATTTCTCTATGCGTTTTTCTAGCAAAAAAACAATTAGTAAATCTGTTGAATCCATGTAATTTGTGTACCATAATTTTCATTGCAACATTTTTAATCCAATGAAAAATTAGCGAATACGTGGATTAAAAAAAGACAAATCTAGATTTGCACTACTACATTTTGTTAAAAAAAGGGGGTTTTCTGAAAATTGGTTCGATTAATACTTTATTACTTTGAAATTTTCTAAAAACAGAATAAATCCTTAAATTCGCCAATCAATTGAACGAGAAAAAGACACAAATATAAGATACGCTTTTACAAATTTTATTTTAAAATTAAAAAATAAATACTAAAAAATGAAATACGACATTATAATTTTAGGAAGTGGCCCAGGTGGTTATGTTACAGCTATTAGAGCATCACAATTAGGTTTTAAAGTAGCCGTAATAGAAAAAGAAAACTTAGGCGGTGTGTGCTTGAACTGGGGTTGTATCCCAACGAAAGCCTTACTAAAATCAGCTCAGGTTTTTGATTATCTAAAACACGCTTCTGATTATGGCTTGACTGTTTCATCATTTGATAAAGACTTTCCTGCTGTGGTACAACGCAGTCGTAGTGTAGCTGACGGAATGAGTAAAGGAGTGCAATTCTTGATGAAGAAAAATAAAATCGACGTGATTGAGGGTTTTGGAAAATTAAAACCAGGAAAGAAAGTTGATGTTATGGACAAAGAAAATAAGGTTACTGAATACAGTGCAGATCATATTATTGTAGCTACTGGAGCACGCTCTCGTGAGTTGCCAAACTTACCTCAAGACGGCATAAAAGTAATTGGTTACCGTCAAGCAATGACAATGCCAACACAACCTAAATCAATGATTATTGTTGGTTCTGGAGCGATTGGTGTTGAGTTTGCGCACTTCTACAACTCTATGGGAACTGAAGTTACCATCGTAGAATTCATGCCAAACGTAGTTCCTGTTGAAGACGAAGATATTTCGAAACAAATGGAACGTTCTTTGAAAAAAGCAGGTATCAAAATCATGACCAACTCTTCTGTTGAAAGAATTGATACTACTGGAAGCGGCGTGAAAGCATTTGTGAAAACGGCAAAAGGTGAAGAAGTTCTTGAAGCAGATATTTTACTTTCTGCTGTCGGAATTAAAACAAATATTGAAAATATAGGGTTAGAAGAAGTAGGAATCGCTACTGACAAAGATAAAATTCTAGTAAATGCATACAACCAAACCAACATTCCAGGTTATTACGCCATTGGTGATGTAACGCCAGGACAAGCATTAGCACACGTAGCTTCAGCTGAAGGAATCAATTGTGTGGAGAAAATTGCAGGATTACACGTAGAGCCTATCGATTACGGAAACGTTCCAGGTTGTACGTATGCGACTCCAGAAATTGCTTCGGTTGGTTTAACTGAGAAACAAGCTAAAGAAAAAGGATACGAATTAAAAATTGGTAAATTTCCTTTCTCTGCTTCAGGAAAAGCAAAAGCTGCCGGGACTCCGGATGGTTTTGTAAAAGTAATTTTTGATGCTAAATACGGAGAATGGTTAGGATGTCACATGATTGGGGCTGGAGTTACGGATATGATTGCAGAAGCAGTTGTCGCTCGTAAATTAGAAACTACAGGTCACGAAATCCTTAAGTCAATTCATCCGCACCCTACAATGAGTGAAGCTGTAATGGAAGCAGTAGCTGACGCTTATGGCGAAGTGATTCATTTGTAAATAATCATCGCGGTAGAGACGCACTACAAGTGCGTCTCTACAGAATAATAGAAATCCGATTTGTGAGAGCAAATCGGTTTTTTTATGAAACTATTTCCAACACAAAACATTCATTTTGTGGGAATTTAACATATTAACATTTATTTACAAAGCAGCGCTATAAACCTATTCAATTCTGCTCTATATTTGTATTTAGAGTCTTTTTTCTCGTTTAATTCTGATTTTACACCATTATAAATGAATACTGAAACCATCCGTTTTTCCAACACGCTACACGAAAACCAAAACAAAAATTGGATTAGAGCTATCGATTCTTCAAAAATCATCAGCTGGATTGATGATTTATTCAAGATAATATTCCCTGAAAAAGCTTTAGAAACAATCCAAATCGAATTGCT
>JAGOJA010000001.1:0-38568 GCA_017995345.1 Flavobacterium sp. | reverse complement strand
ATAGGCAACACGCCACACGTAAAAATCAATCGTTTATTTGGTGCCAACTCTAATATTTGGGTCAAACTCGAACGCGCAAATCCAGGAGCCAGCATCAAGGACCGTATTGCGCTGGCCATGATTGAAGATGCTGAAGCAAAAGGATTATTAAAAACAGGAAGTACCATTATTGAAGCCACCTCCGGAAATACAGGAATTGGCCTTGCTATGGTTGCTGCCGTAAAAGGCTATAAATTAGTGCTGGTCATGCCTGAATCCATGTCTATTGAAAGACGCCGACTCATGAGTCTTTATGGTGCCGAATTTGTCTTGACACCCCGTGAAAAAGGAATGAAAGGCGCACTAGAAAAAGCACACGAATTAGTAACCGAGATCCCAAATGCCTGGTCACCGCTTCAGTTTGATAATCCCGCTAATATCGAAATTCACAAAAAAACCACCGCTCAGGAAATCATAAAAGCATTCCCTGACGGTTTGGATTATTTGATTACTGGCGTAGGAACTGGCGGTCACATCACGGGTTGCGCCCAAATACTAAAACAACATTTCCCCAACCTAAAGGTCTATGCCGTAGAGCCGGAGGCCTCACCAGTCATCAGCGGTGGCGCACCTGCTCCCCACCCTATTCAAGGAATTGGAGCAGGATTTATACCATCCAATCTACATACTAATTTGCTCGACGGAACCATCCAAATAAGCAAAGACGAAGCGTTTACATACGCCCAAAGAGCCGCGAAAGAAGAAGGCATTTTCGTAGGAATATCTTCGGGTGCATCACTCGCAGCAGTTGCCAAAAAACTACCTGAAATACCTAAAAACGCAAAAGTGCTAACGTTTTGTTACGACACTGGCGAACATTATTTAAGCATCGAAGGCTTATTTATATAAACGAAAATCAACACAACACATAAACCGATTTGCGAAAGCTGGTCGGTTTTTTTAAGACTTAATTTTTTGGGCGTGTCCTTGTTGCACTACTATTTACCTAAAGTACTTTGTTTAGTACAGCAACAAGGTCAGGCTATACGCTACAATCTTTTATTACGTTGCACTTCATAAAAGGATTTTCAATCCCATCCTTCACGCAAAACCAACTAAATAACAACTCATACACCTACGAAAAGCATCCCAGAACACACAATTCAATCGGTTTACAACTTTTTAATTTCCAAAACTGTTGAAGCAATGTTACATCAAATAAAAAAAACAAGAAAAGCTAAATCTGTAGGGATTTAGCTTTTCTTGTTTAATCAAATCAGAAAAAGATATTACTTCGTTTTCACTGGAGGTAAGTCAAATGCAGTAGGTTCATGTTCAAAACCGTTGCGATGCGAACCATCGCAAAAAGGCTTATTTGCTGATAATCCGCAGCGGCAAAGTCCTAAAGCGGTTCTTCCTTCTAATCCGTATACTTTTCCTTCGCAGTCAGTTATTTCAAAATCGCCATCTATTTTTATAGAACCATTGCGATTGATTGTTAATTTTGTCTTGCTCATACTATTGTTTAATTTTACTAGGGTCCAAAGATTGCAAATATTTTAGGACTTTTCGTCTTACTGTGCTTTTTTATGAATCCAAATCGTAATTTACATTAATTCTATTTTGTGTAAACCGAGCAAGAATAGAATTTACATGCTGTAACCACATTAAATTATCCCCCAACTTTCTCAATATTCAATAGTAATTAATTGACTTTTTTGCTTAAAACAAACTGCTACGCGCAGATTAAATACCATTTTACCTTTAAAATATTGCTTTGATATTGAATCAAATCGAATCTTCAACTTCACACAGGACAGGCTTAAGTCAAGATTCATTTGAGCGCATGAATTGTTGAAAAAGGGTTTCGACTGCGCTCAACCTGATAAAATTAAAACAATTTCGGTAAACTTAATAATCAAATAGTACTAATAAAAATCCTACAACAATATTTTCACTGATTTTCATATCTAGCATTTATAAAACTTGGCTATTTTTAAAAACAAATTAAGATCTTGTTATATTATATTAAAGCTACGAAACTGCGTTATTTCAATCTAAATTGTACATTTGTCTGCTAGAGAGTATACTTTGGATTTAACTTAAAAATCTATAAGTAATTTTAATTTTTAAACTAAAATAGGTTTAACGCAATACACTATTTCAAAACATGAGCATCTTAAAAAAAATAAATGTCTACCGAAGAATTCTGACGCAAGGACTAACAAAAAATATTGGCAATTCAAGTAAGAAGCAAAATTTTGACTTGAGTCAAAAAATTGAAATCAAAAGAGTTTTAATTTCCAGACCAAATCATAGATTAGGTAATCTATTACTAATAACCCCTTTGGTTCAGGAGGTTGAACGAACATTTCCCGACTGTAGAATTGATTTGTTTGTAAAAGGCGGATTAGCACCAATTATATTTCAAAATTATAAAAGCATCAATAACATTATTGAATTGCCTAAAAAACCTTTTAGTAACTTAATAAATTATTTTAAAGTTTGGATAAAAATAAAAAAGCAACGTTATGATATTGTTCTTAATGTTACCAAAAACTCCTCCTCAGGACGTTTATCTGCAAAATTTGCCGACGCAAAATACAAACTTTTCGGCGGTGTCAATACCGACATACAATCAAATCATCCCGACTATGAGCACATTGCAAAATATCCTGTTTATGAATACAGGAGCTTTTTAACACATTTAGGCTTTGATGCAATAGAGAATCCTGTTCCGTCATTGGATCTTAAATTAAGCCCTTTAGAAATTAGTGAAGGAAAAAAAACAGTTAAAGAACTAGTCAAAAATGATAAGAAAACCATTTCTATATTTACATATGCAACTGATGACAAATGCTATTCAAAAGCGTGGTGGGATGAATTTTATGAAAAATTAAAATTAGCGTTCGCAGATGATTACAATATTATTGAGGTTTTACCAGTTGAAAACATTTCACAAATAGAGTTTAAAGCACCAACCTTTTATAGTAAAGACATTCGAGAAATTGGAGCAGTAATTGCGAACACAGTAATTTTCATCGGTGCAGATAGTGGAATTATGCATTTAGCTAGTGCTTCCTTAACTCCAACAGTAGGGCTGTTTTCACGTGAGAATCAAAAAACATACGAACCTTATAACAATAATAGTGTTGCAATAAATACCACGACGAGCACTATGGACGAATGGCTTAAAATAATAAATAATATCCTTATTAAGGAGTAGTTTTTAAAAATTCTTTACATAAAGACTTGGAATGAAACTTGTCTAAGTTTTATTTTTAAAGTTTTCTTGTAAATTGTATTTTCTAAATTGCTAATATTTTAGCAAAATTATCAAATATGAAAATCGATTAGGAAGATAAAATCGGTTTCATATTGAAAAATTTACACCAATTCTCACTTTTTACTATTTCATCCGTTTAGCTCTGAATTCAGAAAAATGAATTCAAAAGAAAGAAACGGAAATTAAACTCTTGGTTTTTCAGTTCAGAAACAACTAAAACAATGAAGGAATAGATAAACTTACAAAACTCTATTTATTTGACTAAAATTCTTTTGATAATATTTTTCTTTTGTAGAAGAAATAATTACACCATTACTAACTGATGAGTGAATAAACTTAATTTCACCTTCGCAAACATCAACAACCAAACCCACGTGGTTGATTTGACTTCTACCGTTAGTCTTAAAGAAAATCAAGTCACCAATCTTGGCTTCATCCGCCTTTACTCTCATCCCAACACTAGACTGTTCGCGCGATGTTCTTGGAAGTTTAATATCAAATTCACCAAATGTGGTGATTATTAGGCCTGAGCAATCAAATCCCGACTTTGTCGTGCCTCCAGTACGATACCGTGTTCCTAAATTCTCTGATGCACGGTCGATTAATTTATCTATAAAATGGTGATCAAAAATTGGTTTTTCAAAACCATTAGATTCGGTCTTGTTTGCAATAATTTCACTATTAGCATCAGTGTTTTTAGCAACACTATTTTCTAAAGGCAAATTTTTTGCACGAACATTTAATTTGTAACCCATAGGAAGTCTATTTTTAATTCCTGGATTTTGCTTTTCTAATTCCTTTACGGAAATCCCATATTGTTTTGCGATAGCATACTTCGTTTCTTTTGCCAATACCTCATGAACAACCTCGGATGTCACAGAATTTTCGACTGCTTTCGTTTGAGAAACCATTGCCTTATCTACTGTTTCGAAATCAGTTTTTGGCTCAGAAGCGATCGAGTTCTCTACTTTTGGTAAAATTGTGTTTGATTGGGAGTCAATTGCAAGTCCTCCTTTTTTAGATAGCTCTTTGCTTTGTTGGACGGGTGAACCTGTGTTTGCAGGGATAGTGATTTGTTGACCCGCTCTAAGCGCCTTGCCTTTTAATGCTGGGTTTGCTATGTCTAATTCTTTGACTGCGATTCCGTATTGTTTTGCAATAGAATATTTTGTTTCTTTTGGTAAAACTTTTCTAATGATTTCTTCAGTCGTTAGACTCGCATTTTCATTTAGTTCAAGTGCAATTTCTTTTTTTGAAGAAGTTTGATTTGATAAAGAAACCGTTGAAGACGCATTACCAGGTATACTAATTTTTTGACCTATTTTTAATCCTAATGATCCTATTGCTGGATTGGCTTGATTTAATTCTTGTAAACTAACGTTATATGTTTTTGCAATTCCGTAAAGTGTTTCTTTAGCTTGTACTTCATGCTCTTTTCCAGAATAATTTGTTGCCATCTTAGAACTTGTATTCTTTTTAGATAAAGTTGGGATTAATAAGATGGAATTGAGTTTTAAAAGATTTGTAGCCTTTGGATTTAATTTAAGAATGGCGCTTTGTTTAACCTCATATTTCTCAGCAATGCTAGAAATAGTTTCTCCTTTTACAATGGTATGTTTCTTGATATTTCCTTGAGAAAAAACAACTATACTATTCAATAATAACACTGCTACAACTAATCTTAAACTCATAATCTTTTCTTTCAAATTACTTATCCCTTTTATTTTACATAGCGATTTCGGGATATAATCATTGAATTTCGCTATGGTTAATTTTTTTTTAAATAGAAAAAAAAAAATTAAAAAAACCCCTTTGTCTCTTTAAAAAAAAGAGGTTCACACTATTTTCATTCTAAATTCTAGTTTGTTTTTTTATTTCATTTGCAAAAGCACCTGAAACAGTACTGCCGTACAATCCTAAAATATGTATTGTTGGGCTTAAATAAAAATTTTAAAGAAAGTTGATTCTAAAAACAATCAAGAAAAGCTTTTTAATACTACTATTTTATAAAAAGGCTAATATAAATTATTTAATCAAAAAAGACGGCCTTTTTATTAATTTTAACGTTCAAAAAACAAAATTTAGTCATTTTTTGTGAATTTCGCATGTTTTTTCCGGTCAGCAGCAATTTTCTTCTCACATTTTCTTTAAGCTATAAATCAAAAAAAATGACTTGAAATTCGGACTTTTTGTTTGTAGCCCTGATGAAAGTGGAAAGCCTTTTGAAATAGAATTGCTTACTTTTCCTATGAATAAAGAGCGACCAGCGGAAGCTCCTTTATTCTTAGGAAAAGGAAATTGTATGAAAAAGCTTGAAACGGCCAGCAGGAAACAGCGCCAGAAACAGATTGAAATAGAAGCAAAAAAACTCCCAAGTTACCTTAGGAGTTTTGAGTATGCACTATTTTAGTTTGCTTATGCTTTTCCAGCAGCAATCAAGTTTAATGCTGAACCAGCAACGAACCAACCAATTTGTCCTTCATTATAGGTATGATTTGCCAAGATGATATCTTTGGTTCCATCAGCATGAACGAATTCTAGCGTTAATGGTTTTCCTGGGGCAAAATCAACTAAGTCAGTGAAGTTGATGGTGTCATCTTCTTGAATTTTATCGTAATCAGATTCAGTCGCAAATGTCAATCCTAAAAGACCTTGTTTTTTAAGGTTTGTTTCATGGATACGAGCGAAGGATTTTACCAAAACTGCTTTTACACCAAGGAAGCGCGGTTCCATTGCTGCATGCTCACGAGAAGATCCTTCGCCATAATTGTGGTCACCAACAACAATTGAAGGGACGCCAGCTGCTTTGTATGCACGCGCTACAGCAGGAACTGCATCATAAGCACCAGTCAATTGATTTTTAACTGTATTTGTTTTTTTGTTGAATGCATTGACAGCACCAATCAGCATATTATTTGAGATATTATCTAGATGTCCGCGGTAACGCAACCATGGTCCTGCCATAGAAATGTGATCTGTAGTACATTTTCCGAATGCTTTGATAAGCAATTTGGCTCCTGTTATATTTTTTGCATCCCAAGGTAAGAACGGCGCTAATAATTGTAGTCGTTCTGAAGTTGGGCTAACTGAAACTTGAACGCCTGAGCCATCTTTGGCTGGCGCTTGAAAACCTGGGTCTTCGGCATCAAACCCTTTTGGAGGCAATTCATTTCCTGTCGGAGCTTCCAATCTAACTTCTTCACCATTCTCGTTAATTAGTGTATCAGTCAACGGATTGAACCCTAAATCTCCCGCAATTGCTAAAGCTGTTACCAATTCAGGAGAACCAACGAAAGCCAAAGTGTTTGGATTTCCATCGGCACGTTTGGAGAAGTTACGGTTGAAAGAGTGAACAATTGTATTGCGCTCTTCTTTCTCTGCACCTTCTCTATCCCACATTCCTATACATGGTCCGCAAGCATTTGCAAAAACAGTCGCTCCAATTTTATCAAAAATATCAATAAATCCGTCACGTTCTATGGTATAGCGCACTACTTCAGAACCTGGAGTAATGGTAAATTGAGATTTTAATTTTAAGTTTTTATCAGTAACTTGTTTTGCAATTGAAGAGGCGCGTGCGATATCTTCGTAAGAAGAGTTCGTGCAAGAACCAATTAAACCAACTTCAATTTTCAAAGGCCAGTTGTTTTTTATGGCAGCTGCTTTCATCTGAGAAATTGGCGTGGCCAAATCTGGCGTGAAAGGACCGTTTAAATGCGGCTCTAATTCTGAAAGATTGATTTCTATAACTTGATCAAAATATTTTTCTGGATTCGCATAAACTTCAGGATCTCCTGTTAAATAAGGTGCAATTTTATCAGCAGCATCAGCTACATCCGCCCTATTTGTAGAACGCAAATAACGCCCCATTGAAGCGTCGTAACCAAATGTAGACGTAGTAGCGCCAATTTCAGCCCCCATATTACAGATAGTTCCTTTTCCTGTACAAGACATTGAAGTAGCTCCTTCTCCAAAATATTCAACAATAGCACCAGTTCCACCTTTTACAGTAAGAATTCCAGCCACTTTAAGAATAACATCTTTTGGAGCTGTCCAACCGGATAGTTTTCCAGTTAGTTTGACTCCAATTAATTTAGGGAATTTTAATTCCCAAGCCATTCCTGACATAACATCAACTGCATCAGCACCACCAACACCAATAGCTACCATTCCTAAACCTCCTGCATTTACAGTGTGAGAGTCGGTACCAATCATCATTCCACCAGGGAAAGCATAATTCTCAAGTACGACTTGGTGAATAATGCCAGCTCCTGGTTTCCAAAAACCAATACCGTATTTGTTAGACACTGAAGAAAGAAATTCAAACACTTCATTACTTTGCGTTTTTGCTCTTGCCAAATCAGTTACAGCATCAACTTTAGCCTGAATTAAGTGATCACAGTGTACAGTTGTAGGAACTGCCACTTTAGATTTTCCTGCGTGCATGAATTGCAATAATGCCATTTGAGCCGTTGCATCTTGACAAGCCACTCTATCTGGAGCAAAATCGACATAATCCTTACCTCTTACAAAAGCCTTAGACGGCATTCCATCCCACAAGTGGTTATACAAAATTTTCTCTGTCAAAGTAAGCGGACGACCAACTATTTCACGTGCTGCATCAACACGAGAAGTCATGTTGTCATACACTTTTTTAATCATTTCAATATCAAATGCCATAAGATTGATTTATATGTTTGTTTTTGTTATTCTATTTTAAACACACAAGATACAAAAAATTTGAGTATCTATAAAATAAAAGCCTGAGTTTAGGCTCAGGCTTTAGAATTATGATTAACTATTAAGTGATTATTTAACTAGTAACTTATGAGAAGGCGCAAACTTAGTAAGGTTGATACCTTTCACTGCGGTTTTATACTCTTCTATTGTTGGCGTTCTGCCAAGGATTGTAGACAGGACCACAACTGGTGTAGATGAAAGTAAGGATTCTCCTTTTTTACCTTCAGAATCCTCAACGACTCTTCCTTGGAAAAGACGAGTAGATGTTGCCATCACTGTATCTCCTTTGGCTGCTTTTTCCTGATTACCCATACAAAGATTACAACCGGGACGCTCTAGGTACAGCATATTTTCATATTCTGTACGTGCCGCAGCTTTAGGAACATTATCGTCGAATTCGAATCCAGAATATTTTCTTAAAACATCCCAATCTCCTTCAGCTTTAAGTTCATCTACTATGTTATAGGTAGGTGGCGCAACTACAAGCGGTGCAAGAAACTCTACCTTCCCTTTTTGTTCTTCAATATTCTTAAGCATTTGAGCAAGGATTTTCATATCTCCCTTGTGAACCATGCAAGAACCGATAAATCCAAGATCTACTTTTTTCTCTCCACCATAAAAAGACAGTGCGCGAATTGTGTCGTGAGTATATCGTTTAGAAACATCACTATTATTCACGTCAGGGTCAGCAATCATTGGCTCAGCAATCTGATCAAGATCTACAACAACTTCAGCATAATACTTAGCGTTTGCATCTGGTCTTAAGGCTGGTTTTTCACCTGAAATAATCTCAGCAATTCTCTTATCAGCTATAGCAATCAATCCTTTCAAGACTTGATTATCGTTGTCCATGCCCTTGTCTATCATGATCTGGATTCTACTCTTGGCAATCTCTAGAGATCCAATCAAGGTATCATCCTCAGAAATACAGATAGACGCTTTTGCCTTCATTTCTGCAGTCCAATCCGTAAATGTAAATGCTTGGTCAGCATTAAGAGTTCCAATGTGAACCTCAATGATTTTACCTTGAAACACGTTCTCTCCTCCAAACTGCTGAAGCATCTGAGATTGTGTAGCATGCACTACATCACGAAAATCCATATAACTCTTCATATCTCCTTTGAACGTCACCTTCACAGATTCAGGAATTGGCATTGAAGCCTCACCAGTAGCAAGTGCTAGAGCAACTGTACCTGAGTCAGCACCAAAAGCAACTCCTTTCGACATTCTTGTATGTGAGTCACCACCGATGATGATAGCCCACTCGTTTACCGTAATATCATTAAGTACTTTGTGAATTACATCAGTCATTGCATGATAAACGCCTTTTGGGTCACGAGCTGTGATCAAACCGAAATCGTTCATGAATTTCATCAGTCTTGGGATATTAACCTTAGATTTATTATCCCATACCGAAGCAGTATGACAACCCGATTGATAAGCACCATCAACGATTGGCGAAATCACAGTAGCAGCCATAGACTCTAATTCTTGGGAAGTCATAAGACCAGTTGTGTCTTGTGAACCCACAATGTTTACCTCTACACGAACATCTGAACCAGCGTGTAAAACTTTACCTGGAGTGGTACCAACCGCGTTTGTATTAAATATTTTCTCTACTGCTGTAAGACCTTGCCCCGCTATAGAAACCTCTTTTGACGGGGCGTAAACAGGAACAATTGTAATACCTAGCGTTTTTGATGCAAATGTCTGAAGCTTTTTACCAAATACAATAGCGTAGGATCCGCCAGCTTTTATAAATTCTATTTTCTGAGGAGTAAATGCCTTAGAAATATCTATCAATTCTTTATCACCGTTATAAAGTTTCTTTGTCTTTGTATTGATTGTAAGAGCCGTACCAGTAGCAACTGAGTACACTTCCTCAAGGATAGGATCGCCGCTTTCATTGCAAAGAGGTTCGCCGTTTTCATCCAGTTTTTTTACCCAATTTTTAAGATCAAGACCAATACCGCCAGTAACATCAACAGTGGTAAGGAAAATTGGAGATATACCGTTTGTTCCTGCAACGATTGGAGCGATATTAATAAATGGAACATACGGACTTGCTTTTTTACCAGTCCATAAAGCCACGTTATTAACGCCTGACATTCTTGATGATCCTACGCCCATGGTACCCTTTTCAGCAATCAGCATCACGCTTTTGTCAGGATGTTGTGCTTGTAGCGCTTTAATTTCATCTTGTGCTTCAGGAGAAATCAAACATTTACCGTGCAGTTCACGATCAGAACGAGAGTGCGCTTGGTTACCTGGAGAAAGTAAATCAGTTGAAATATCTCCTTGACCAGCAATATAAGTAACTACTTTAATTTCTTCTGATACGTCAGGCAGTTTAGTAAAGAACTCAGCCTTAGCATAACTCTCTAGAATGTTTTTTGCGATTTCATTACCGCTTTTGAAAGCAACTGCTAAACGATCTGTATCCGCTTCATACAGAAAAACCTGCGTTTTCAAAACCTCCGCAGCTTCTTTTGCAATAGCACTATCATTCCCTAATGCTAAATCAAGGAGCACCTTAATAGAAGTTCCACCTTTCATGTGCGATAATAACTCTAAAGCAAAAGCAGTTGTAATTTCAGCAACTACTGACTGACCTAGAACGATTTCTTTTAAAAAGGCAGCTTTCAAATTAGCAGCAGGAGTAGTTCCTGGAACAACATTGTAAATAAAAAAGTTAAGAGAATCTGTTCTGTCCTCATTATCTAAATCTTTAATTTGCGCAATGATTTCGCTTAGTAATTCAGCACCATCAATTGGCTTCGGGTGAAGCCCCTGACTTTTTCGTTCTCTAATCTCCTTAATGTAATCGTTATAAATGTTCATAATTGAATTCTTTTCAGTGTTAATGGTTGATTTCATTGGTAATTTCGAAATCAAAAAGCGATATTAATATGTGTCTATATTTTTTTGTACCGCAAATTTAATAATTAAAGATTAGAATTTAAAGAAATTTAATAGATGTGTGTTTTTTAAAAATTATTATTACAATATAAACGATTTCAATGCATTAAAATGAAAAATAAGCATATTTAAGTAGTTAAATTTACAGATTTATCAATTTAAAAATTAGGTTTTAACAAAAATAAATAGTGTTAAAATAAAAAGTGTCACACCCTTATTTGAATGCGACACTTTTCAATTATCTATTATTATTTTTTTAAATCAGTCTATCAATTATCATTTCTTCACTAATACCTTCAGCATCTGCTTTATAGTTTTTAATAATCCTGTGGCGTAAAATCCCGATTGCTACCGCTTTTACATCTTCGATATCCGGTGAAAACTTCCCATTGAAAGCAGCGTGTGCTTTGGCCGCCAAAATTAAATTTTGCGAAGCTCTTGGTCCTGCTCCCCAATCCAAATAATTTTTAACAAAAGCATTCGACAACGGATTATCAGGACGGGTTTTGCTAACCAATGTTACTGCATATTCAATTACATTGTCCGCTACAGGAATCCTGCGAATCAAATGTTGAAAGTCAATAATTTCTTGAGCAGTAAATAATGGATTGATGGTGTTTTTAGAATCTGACGTAGTGCGTTTCACCACTTGAACTTCTTCTTCAAAAGAAGGATATTCCAATTTTATGGCAAACATAAACCGGTCTAATTGAGCTTCAGGCAATGGATAAGTTCCTTCTTGTTCAATTGGATTTTGTGTTGCCAAAACAAAATAAGGTAAGTCTAATTTATAATTTACCCCCGCAATAGTAACGGAACGTTCCTGCATAGCTTCCAGTAAAGCAGCCTGCGTTTTAGGTGGCGTCCTATTTATTTCATCAGCAAGAACGATATTAGAAAAAATAGGTCCTTTTATAAATCTAAATTGACGATTTTCATCTAGTATTTCACTTCCTAAAATGTCCGAAGGCATCAAATCTGGCGTAAACTGAATTCTTTTAAAATCAAGTCCTAATGCTTGCGCGAGTGTATTTACCATCAAAGTCTTCGCTAATCCAGGAACACCTACCAACAAAGCATGACCACCGGAAAAAACACACAGCAAAATTTGATCTACCACTGCATCCTGACCTACAATAATTTTTGCAATTTCGTTTTTTAGCTCGTTCCTTTTTTGAACCAAGTTATGTATTGCTATTACATCTGACATTTATAAAAGTATTTAAAATTAAAAAAGAGCTAGCATTATGAAATCATAAAACTAACTCTTTTTATTTATTTAACGAAAAAATTTTTATTAGTATTAACTCTAAAGAGTAAAAAAAATCTTATTTCTTAAGCCAATTGTTGGTAAAACTACAATCTCTATATTCGCCAATGATTTTGATATATGTTTCTTTTATTTTCTCATCAAACCATTTTCCAATAGCAGTAATTTGCTTGTCTTTCAAGGCCAAGTCTTTAATTTTGATATAATCCTTTGCATAATCAGCAGTGTGCTCATCAATTCTGTTAGTCACCGTGATTAATTTGAATTTTTTCTTTCCTTCTTCTCCTTCATCTAATATTGGAGCTGAAATTTCATTTTCTTTCAAATTGGATACTTGACTGTAAAAAACAGGATCCATTTTTGTCAATTCAAAACGGGTGTCTTGTGTTTTGGGATTAATCAAAGCGCCACCATTTGCTCTAGTTTCTTTCTCATCGGATAAAGTTCTTGCAGCTTGCGCAAAAGTAATTTCCTTGTCTTCGATACGTTTTTTGATCAAAGTAATTTTTTCTTTCGCTTCCTTCAGAGCTAATTCAGTAACAGTAGGCGACAATAAAATGTGACGCAATTCAACTTCTTGTCCTTTTATCTTCTCTACATATATGATATGATACCCAAAATCGGTTTCAAATGGAGCTGAAATTTCTCCTTCGGCTAAACTAAAAGCAACATCTTTGAATTCTTTTACAAAGGGTGTTTTTCGGTTCATTTTATAAAAACCACCATTTGATCTTGATCCTGGATCTTGCGAATACAAAACAGCTTTAGTTGAAAAACTAGAGCCTTCTTCTACTTCTTTCTTAAATTCGTTTAGTCGATCAATTACTTTTTGTTTATCGGCAGCAGAAACTTTAGGCGCAATTACAATCTGGGACACTTCTAATTCGGCACCAAAAAAAGGAAGGTCTTTCGTAGGTATTTTTTTGAAAAAATTACGAACTTCTTCGGGTGTAATTTCTACAGCATCGACGATTTTCTTTTGCATTTCTGATGTCAACTTTCCTTCTTTTAAAATGTCAGAGAAATAGGTTCTAAATTCTTCTTCAGAATCCTTTTTATAATATTGTACTACTTTTTCCAAAGACCCAATTTGCGCTACCATATAGTTCAATCGATCTTCCATCATACCTTTAATTTCGGAATCAGTAACTATAATACTGTCCTGAATAGCCTGATGCGCATATAATTTATCTTCCAATAATTTTCCTAACATCTGGCATCTTGTAATGTCCTTTACGGAGCCTCCTTGGCTTGAAATTTCAAGATACGACTTATCAATATCAGAATCTAGTATAATATAGTCTCCTACAGTAGCAATTACCCCATCAATTTTTTGTTTCCCATTCGATTGAATTTTTTTTACGGGAACAATAACAGTATCCTTAATAATTTCTTGCGCACTTGCTACAACGCTTGAAAAAAGCAAAAGAAAAAAAGTAAGTGCAATTTTATTAATGGATTTCATTTGTATTTTGTTTAATGGCATTTTTTTAATTTATTTTTATCGTAAAATCGTTATTCTTTTGTTTTTAAAATCTGGTCCTATTTAAATGTTCCATTAATCCTGACAAATATACTCTTTAAGAATCAAGAAGTAAATTGAATTTATAATACAATTCCTTACCGTTTTTTAAATTTAAAACGAACAAAAATAACAATTCAATTACACAATACAAGTTTCCAACCTACTATTAACAAAAAATTATTAACGCACTAATTTATTAGGCTAATTATATCATTATTGATATTTCAGCAAGAGTTTACAAAGTATTCAAGCACGAACTTTTAGCAAAAGTAAAATAAAGTCACAGTTGCCAAATCTAAAACAGCACAAAACAATAGCTAGCCAGAACAAAAGCAACAGTTATTTCATCACAGACTCACGAATTGAAATAAAAATCTTTAATAGAAATTCACTGCTTTCAACGGAATTAGCGCAAATTAATTTTTCTAAAATTTAAAAATTTAAGTTTACAAGAAATAATCGAGGATACAAACGACAGCGAAGAGGTAAAACAATTAGTAGATGTTTAAAAAATTCATAGGTTTGCCTTGATACGTAGCTCCATTTATTTTCAATTGGCATTTATAAATAGTACTTTTGCACCCTATTTATATAAATATGGGCTTTTTAGACGAAATACAACGCAGAAGAACTTTCGGGATAATCTCACATCCTGATGCCGGAAAAACAACACTTACTGAAAAACTCCTCCTTTTTGGTGGTGCGATTCAAGAAGCAGGTGCTGTAAAGAATAATAAAATTAAAAAAGGGGCTACCAGTGACTTTATGGAAATTGAACGCCAGAGAGGAATTTCGGTTTCTACTTCAGTTTTAGCGTTCAACTATAAAGACAAAAAAATAAACATTCTCGATACTCCAGGACACAAGGATTTTGCTGAGGACACTTTTAGAACCTTAACTGCTGTTGACAGCGTTATTGTTGTAATTGATGTTGCCAAGGGAGTTGAGGAACAAACGGAGAAACTAGTAGCTGTTTGTAGAATGCGAAAAATTCCAATTATTGTCTTTATCAACAAATTAGACCGAGAAGGAAAAGATGCTTTTGACTTGATGGATGAAGTGGAACAAAAATTGGGTTTAAGAGTTACTCCATTAAGTTTCCCAATAGGAATGGGTTATGACTTTCAAGGAATTTATAATTTATGGGAACAAAACATCAACTTATTTAGCGGTGACAGCCGCAAAAACATCGAAGAAACAATTGCTTTTTCAGATGTTCAAAATCAAGAATTAGAGAAAATAATTGGCCAAAAACCCGCAGACAGATTGCGAGAAGAATTAGAATTGATAGACGAGGTTTACCCTAAGTTTGATCGTCAAGACTATTTAGACGGTAAATTACAACCTGTGTTTTTTGGTTCAGCTTTAAATAATTTTGGAGTTAGAGAATTGTTGGACTGCTTTGTTCAAATTGCTCCATCACCAAGACCAAAAGATTCTGAAACCCGATTGGTAGACCCTAAAGAAGAGAAAATGACTGGATTTGTTTTTAAAATCCATGCCAATATGGATCCGAAACACAGAGACCGTCTGGCCTTCATAAAAATTGTATCCGGAACTTTTGAAAGAAACAAACCGTATTATCACGTTCGCCAAAAAAAGAATCTTAAATTCTCCAGTCCAAACGCTTTTTTTGCTGAAAAGAAAGAAATTGTAGACATATCCTATCCAGGTGATATTGTAGGTTTGCATGATACTGGAAATTTCAAAATTGGAGATACCTTGACCGAAGGGGAAATTATGAGTTTCAAAGGAATTCCAAGTTTCTCTCCAGAGCATTTCAGATATATAAATAACGCTGATCCGATGAAAGCCAAACAATTGGACAAAGGAATTGACCAGCTAATGGACGAGGGTGTAGCGCAGTTATTTACACTAGAAATGAACAACAGAAAAATAATCGGAACGGTTGGCGCGCTTCAATATGAAGTTATCCAATATCGATTAGAACATGAATATGGTGCAAAATGTACGTATGAGAACTTTCCGGTACACAAGGCATGTTGGGTAAAACCGAATGATCCAAAAAGCGATGAGTTTAAAGAATTCCGAAGAATCAAACAAAAATTCTTGGCGCATGATAAATATGGTCAATTAGTATTTTTAGCTGATTCTGATTTTACGATACAAATGACACAGAATAAATATCCAAATGTGAAGTTATACTTCACCTCTGAATTTGAGTAAGTTTAAGCGTGGAGAGTCAAGAAGTTTTATTAAAATTCAACACATAAAAAAACGCTAACTTTTAAAAGTTAGCGTTTTTTTATCGTTTAAAATTATTTTAAGATTAAGAAAGCATACTGTCCAAATTCACTGCTTTTTTCAAAAATGCTTTAATTAGCAGGCGATTTGGAGCTACACCCGAAGTGATAATTTGCTTTTTAGTATTTGTCCCTTCCGAAGAAATCGTACTATTTGGATCTAGTTTTGAACCCATAAACCACAATACAAAATTCATATTATTAGAAGATGAACTTATGGAAACGTTTTCTACTTTTTTAGTAGCACTACTATTTATCGAATTTACATCAACCACATTTTTAGTAGATTGAGCAAAAACAGAAACGTTTGCTGATAGAATAAAAACAAACAAAATAACAAGGTTAATTAACGCATTATTGTTTGTTTTCAAAGAAAAGTATTTCATAGTAAGTTACTTTTTTACAGAAGAAAAAATTTAGCCTTCTGTTTCGTATGCAAAAGTATATTTTTTGTTTTCGAGTAAAAAAAATTCCCGATAAAGTGCAATAATAATCGTTTAAAGTACGAATTCTAGATCTATAGCGAAGATTTATTAATAAGTTACGTTGTTCTACAGTAGAAAAATGTGAAAGAAAGTTATATACATTGAATCTCAAGCCTTTAATTAGGTTTCTTTAGTAGCCTGAAAACCATTCGACAACTTGCCGTTTCATATCCAAAAAAAGTAAGGACAGTTACAATAATTCAATTGATTTAAGAATCGCTTATAAATAAAAAAGGCTCCATTTCTGGAGCCTTTTAAAAAATATTATGCTTGTCCCGCAGGACCAAAACTAAGCGGAATCGGTGTTTGTTCAGTGTCTTTTATCTCGCCATGAGCGACTTCAAAACGGTGAATGTTTTCACCAATAGCTTTCATTAATCTTTTAGCATGTTGTGGCGTCAAGACTATTCTTGATTTCACCTTAGCTTTAGGAATACCAGGCATGATACTTACAAAATCTAAAACAAACTCTGATGATGAGTGATTAATTATTGCCAAATTGGAATAAATTCCTTCAGCAATTTTTTCATCTAACTCAATATTAATCTGTTCTTGTTGTTTATTAGAATTACTCATGTCTTAATAAATATATTCCTCTTTGTTAGCCATCATGTCATTATAATCTTCTTTCGAACCTACAATCATATTGTCATATTCTCTCATACCCGTTCCGGCAGGGATTCTATGTCCTACAATAACATTTTCTTTCAATCCTTCTAAGTAATCGATTTTACCTGCTACAGCAGCTTCGTTCAATACTTTAGTAGTTTCTTGGAACGATGCGGCAGATATAAACGATTTCGTTTGCAACGATGCTCTTGTAATCCCCTGTAAAACTGGTGTTGCAGTTGCAGTAACAACATCACGAGCAACAACAAGATTTTTATCCGTACGCTTCAATAAAGAGTTTTCATCACGCAACTCACGCGGCGAAATAATTTGACCTTCTTTTAATGCACCAGAATCCCCAGCATCTTCAACTACTTTCATACCGTATAATTTATCATTTTGAACGATAAAATCTTTAGTATGAATTAATTGATCTTCTAAAAACAACGTGTCACCTGGATCTTGTACTCTTACTTTACGCATCATTTGACGTATTACCACCTCAAAGTGTTTGTCGTTGATTTTTACCCCTTGCAAACGGTACACTTCTTGAATTTCATTAACCAAATACTGTTGAACAGCTGCTGGTCCTTGGATTCTTAAAATATCGTCTGGAGTAATTGCACCATCAGATAAAGGCACACCAGCTCTTACAAAGTCATTTTCTTGCACTAGAATTTGGCTTGATAATTTAACCAAGTATTTTCTAACATCCCCAAATTTAGATTCGATAACAACCTCACGGTTTCCTCTTTTGATTTTTCCAAAAGAAACAACACCATCGATTTCAGAAACAACTGCTGGGTTTGAAGGATTACGAGCTTCTAACAACTCAGTAATTCTAGGTAAACCTCCTGTAATATCTCCAGATTTAGAAGAACGACGCGGAATTTTCACCAATACCTTACCTGCTTTAATTTTCTCCCCGTCTTCAACCATCAAGTGGGCTCCAACTGGTAAGTTATAAGAACGAATCAATTCATTGTCTTTACCATAAACCAATAAAGTTGGAATTAATTTTTTAGCTCTTGATTCAGAAATTACTTTTTCTTGGAAACCAGTTTGCTCATCAATTTCAACCATGAATGATTGACCTTGCTCTAATTCTTCGTAAGCAATTTTACCAGTAAATTCAGAAACGATAACTCCATTATATGGATCCCATTTACAGATCACATCTCCTTTAGCTACAGACTGTCCGTCTTTAACGAAGATACTTGAACCGTAAGGAATATTATTAGTACTTAATAAGATTCCTGTTCTTTCATCGATTAATTTCAATTCAGTTGAACGAGATACTACAATATCAACAGTATTACCTTCACTATCTTCACCTTTAACCGTTTTTAAATCTTCAATTTCTAATTTACCATTAAATTTGGTAACAATACTAGACTCTTCAGAAATACCACCCGCAACCCCACCAACGTGGAATGTACGTAATGTCAGCTGCGTTCCAGGCTCTCCAATAGATTGTGCTGCAATTACACCAACTGCTTCACCTCTTTGTGTCATCTTACCAGTAGCTAAGTTTCTACCGTAACATTTTGCACAAATACCTTTTGGTGCTTCACAAACAAGAGGCGAACGAACTTCCACTTTCTCGATTGGAGAAGCTTCAATAAGTTTCATTATTGTCTCAGTTACTTGTTGTCCTGATTCGATTAAAATTTCATTGGTTAAAGGATTAATTACATCTTGCAAAACAACACGTCCTAAAATTCTTTCTCCTAAAGTTTCAACTATTTCCTCATTCTTTTTCAACGCTGAAACTTCAACACCTCTAAGTGTACCACAGTCATCAATGTTAACAATAACATCTTGCGATACATCATGCAATCTTCTTGTTAAATATCCTGCATCGGCCGTTTTCAACGCCGTATCTGCAAGACCTTTACGCGCACCGTGAGTAGAAATAAAGTACTCAAGGATCGAAAGACCTTCTTTAAAGTTAGAAAGAATCGGGTTTTCGATAATTTCACCACCACCAGCAGTAGATTTTTTAGGCTTAGCCATCAAACCACGCATACCAGTTAACTGACGAATTTGTTCTTTAGAACCCCTCGCTCCAGAATCAAGCATCATATACACCGAGTTGAAACCTTGTTGATCTTCTCTAATGTTTTTCATTGCTAACTCTGTAAGTTGAGCATTTGCTGAAGTCCATACATCAATAACTTGGTTGTAACGTTCGTTATTGGTAATAAGACCCATATTATAATTGGCAGAAATACCTTGAACTTGTTCTCTGGCATCTGCAATTAATTTTGGTTTTTGATCTGGAATTCTAATATCTCCAAGAGAGAAAGACAAACCACCTTTGAAGGCAAATTTGTAGCCCATGTCCTTCATATTATCCAAGAAAGCGGCTGTTGTAGGAACATCAGTAGAGCTTAATACGTGTCCAATAATGTCTCTAAGATTTTTCTTAGTCAATACATCATTGATATATCCTGCTGCTTCCGGCACTACTTCATTAAATAATACACGACCAGCAGTAGTTTTAATAATTTGATAAACTAAGTCACCAGCTTCATTAAAGTTTTTAGCTCTAATTTTCACAGAAGCATTCAATTCTAATCTGCCTTCATTCAAAGCAATATTTACTTCTTCAGCAGAATAAAAAGTGATTCCTTCTCCTAAAATAGTTTTCTCAGGAGTTGATAAACGTTCTTTGGTCATATAATAAAGACCCAAAACCATATCCTGAGAAGGTACGGTAATTGGCGCTCCATTTGCAGGATTCAGAATATTATGAGAACCCAACATTAACAATTGCGCTTCTAAAATAGCTTCTGGTCCTAAAGGCAAGTGAACTGCCATTTGATCCCCATCAAAATCCGCATTAAATGCAGTACATACTAAAGGGTGCAATTGGATTGCTTTTCCTTCAATTAATTTTGGTTGGAATGCTTGGATACCTAATCTGTGCAAAGTAGGAGCACGATTCAGTAATACTGGGTGACCTTTGATTACATTTTCAAGGATATCCCAAACTACTGGCTCTTTCTTATCAATTATTTTTTTTGCCGATTTAACCGTTTTTACAATTCCTCTTTCTATCAATTTACGGATAACGAAAGGTTTGTATAATTCAGCCGCCATATCCTTTGGGATACCACATTCAGATAATTTTAATTCAGGTCCAACAACAATTACCGAACGAGCAGAATAATCCACACGTTTTCCAAGTAAGTTTTGACGGAAACGTCCTTGTTTACCTTTAAGGGAATCAGATAATGATTTTAATGGTCTGTTTGATTCTGTTTTAACTGCAGAAGCTTTACGCGTATTATCAAATAATGAATCTACAGATTCTTGCAACATACGTTTTTCGTTTCTCAAGATTACTTCTGGAGCTTTAATCTCCATTAATCTTTTCAAACGGTTGTTACGGATGATTACACGACGGTATAAATCATTTAAATCTGAAGTTGCAAAACGACCTCCATCAAGTGGCACAAGCGGACGCAATTCTGGTGGGATAACTGGTACCACTTTCATAATCATCCATTCTGGACGATTCTCACGGTTCAAGTTAGACTCACGGAAAGACTCAACAACTTGCAATCTTTTTAAGGCTTCTGTTTTACGTTGTTTAGACGTTTCATTGTTAGCATTATGTCTTAATTGGTAAGATAATTGATCTAAATCAATTCTTGCCAATAAGTCCATAATACACTCTGCACCCATTTTGGCAACAAATTTATTTGGATCGAAATCATCTAAATATTGATTGTCAGCAGGAAGAGTATCTAAAATATTTAAATATTCTTCTTCTGTCAAAAAGTCTAGTCGTTGTAAGGACTCGCCTTCTGCATTTTTAGCAATACCTGCTTGGATTACTACATATCTTTCGTAGTAAATAATCATATCTAATTTCTTAGATGGGAGTCCAAGGATATAACCAATTTTGTTTGGAAGAGAACGGAAATACCAGATATGAGCAATTGGCACAACAAGGTTGATGTGTCCTACTCTATCTCTACGTACTTTTTTCTCTGTTACTTCAACACCACAACGGTCACAGATAATTCCTTTGTAACGAATTCTTTTGTACTTTCCACAAGCACATTCGAAATCCTTTACAGGTCCAAATATTCTTTCACAAAAAAGACCATCACGCTCAGGTTTGTGCGTACGGTAGTTGATTGTTTCTGGCTTTAAAACTTCGCCTCTTGACTCTTTCAAGATAGATTCAGGAGAAGCAAGTCCTATTGAGATTTTATTAAACCTTTTTACAGGGTTTTTATCTTTATTGTTATTATTTCTATTATTCATCATAGTTTTTACTATTGATTTATTTGCAATTAAAAATTGATTCTCGCTTTAATCTCAAGCCAAATGTCATAAAGTTTTAAATTCTAGAATTACTTTGGACTTTCAAACTTTCGACATAAACATTACCACGAATTACTTCTCTAAACTTCAAATAAAATTTTGAAGTGCTAATTATAAAACCCATTAGGTCTTACCAAAAAATCGGAACGGGTTACGGGTATAAATCCTAAAAACTTTTATAAATGAGTAATCAGCCTCAAAAAACTTGAGACTGACTACTAAATATTATTTATTCTTCTAAACGAATATCAAGACCAAGACCTTTCAATTCATGCATTAACACATTGAATGATTCCGGTAATCCTGGTTCTGGCATAGATTCACCTTTTACGATTGCTTCGTACGTTTTTGCTCTACCAATAACGTCATCAGACTTCACAGTCAAGATTTCTCTAAGCGTACTTGAAGCTCCATAAGCTTCAAGTGCCCAAACCTCCATCTCTCCAAAACGTTGACCTCCAAATTGAGCTTTACCTCCAAGTGGTTGTTGTGTAATCAACGAGTATGGACCTATAGAACGTGCGTGCATTTTATCGTCAACCATGTGTCCAAGTTTCAACATATAGATAACTCCTACTGTTGCAGCTTGGTGGAAACGTTCTCCTGTACCACCATCATATAAATGTGTATGCCCAAAACGTGGTACTCCAGCTTCATCAGTCAAGGCATTGATTTCATCAAGCGATGCTCCGTCAAAAATTGGTGTAGCAAATTTTCTACCCAAGTTTTGTCCAGCCCATCCTAAAACCGTTTCATAGATTTGACCAATGTTCATACGTGAAGGTACACCTAATGGGTTCAACACAATATCAACTGGTGTTCCGTCTTCAAGGAAAGGCATATCTTCATGACGAACGATACGAGCAACAATACCTTTGTTACCGTGACGTCCTGCCATTTTATCCCCTACTTTTAACTTACGTTTTTTAGCGATGTATACTTTAGCTAATTTCAAGATTCCAGCAGGCAATTCATCCCCAACAGTAATAGTGAATTTCTCTCTACGCAACGCACCTTGTAAATCGTTCAATTTAATTTTATAGTTATGAATCAAATCATTCACCATTTTATTAGCTGCATCATCAGCAACCCATTGACCTTTACTTAAGTGAGCAAAATCTTCAACTGCATAAAGCATTTTTTGCGTGTACTTTTTACCTTTTGGTAAAACTTCTTCACCCAAATCATTCATTACACCTTGAGACGTTTTTCCGTTAACAATCACGAAAAGTTTCTCCACTAATTTGTCTTTCAACTCAACAAACTTCACTTCGAATTCCATTTCAAGTGCTCCTAAAGCATCTTTGTCCTGAGTACGTTTGCGTTTGTCCTTAACTGCTCTTGCGAACAATTTTTTATCTAAAACAACCCCGTGCAAAGAAGGAGAAGCTTTCAATGAAGCATCTTTTACATCACCTGCTTTATCCCCAAAGATTGCACGAAGCAATTTTTCTTCCGGAGTAGGATCTGATTCCCCTTTTGGAGTAATTTTTCCGATAAGAATGTCGCCAGGTTTAACTTCGGCTCCAATTCTAATCATTCCATTTTCATCTAAATCTTTAGTAGCTTCTTCAGAAACGTTCGGTATGTCGTTCGTTAATTCTTCGTTACCTAATTTTGTATCTCTAACTTCTAATGAATAATCATCAACGTGAATAGAGGTGAAAATATCGTCACGAACTACTTTTTCAGAAATTACAATCGCATCCTCGAAGTTGTACCCTTTCCATGGCATAAATGCAACTTTTAGGTTACGACCTAAAGCTAATTCACCATTTTGAGTAGCATATCCTTCTGACAATACTTGTCCAGGGATCACTCTATCCCCTTTTCTTACGATAGGTTTAAGGTTGATACTTGTACCTTGATTGGTTTTTCTAAATTTAATTAGATTGTATGTTTTATCATCTGGCTCAAAACTCACCATTCTTTCTTCCTCAGTACGGTCGTATTTGATAGTGATGATGTTTGCATCTACATATTCTATAACTCCATGTCCTTCAGCATTAATCAATACTCTAGAATCAGAAGCTACTTGGCGCTCTAAACCAGTTCCAACAATTGGCGCTTCAGGACGAATTAATGGTACGGCCTGACGCATCATGTTAGATCCCATCAAGGCTCTATTCGCATCATCATGTTCTAAGAAAGGAATCAAAGAAGCTGAAATAGAAGCAATTTGATTTGGAGCAACATCGGTATAATCAACTTGTGTTGGTTGAATTACTGGGAAATCACCTTCTTGACGCGCAATTACATCTTCTACCGTAATTTTTCCAGTTGCATCCATTTGAATGTTTGCCTGAGCAATCATCATTCCTTCTTCTTCTTCTGCGCTTAAGTAAACAGGAGTAGACTCTAAATCCACAACTCCATTCGTTACTTTACGGTACGGTGTTTCGATGAAACCCATGCCGTTTACTTTAGCATAAACACCAAGAGATGAAATCAAACCAATGTTTGGTCCCTCAGGAGTTTCGATTGGACATAAACGTCCGTAATGTGTATAGTGAACGTCACGCACCTCAAAACCAGCTCTTTCTCGCGAAAGTCCGCCTGGTCCTAGTGCAGATAATCTTCTCTTATGCGTAATCTCAGCAAGTGGATTTGTTTGATCCATAAATTGAGACAACTGGTTCGTACCAAAGAAAGAGTTGATAACAGATGACAATGTTTTAGCATTAATCAAATCAATTGGTGTAAACACCTCGTTATCTCTAACGTTCATTCTCTCACGAATCGTTCTAGCCATACGAGCTAAACCAACTCCGAATTGTTGAGACAATTGTTCTCCAACTGTTCTTACACGACGGTTTGATAAGTGATCAATATCATCAATCTCTGCTTTAGAGTTGATCAATTCGATCAAATATTTCACAATAGTTATGATATCTTCTTTGGTCAAGACTTGCTTTTCCATTGGAGTATCTAAACCTAATTTTTTATTTATTCTGTAACGACCTACTTCACCTAAGTTGTAACGTTGGTCTGAAAAGAATAATTTATCTATAATACCACGAGCCGTTTCTTCATCAGGCGGTTCAGCGTTACGTAATTGTCTGTAAATATGTTCAACAGCCTCTTTTTCAGAGTTTGTTGGATCCTTTTGCAATGTATTGTGAATGATGGCATAATCACCTTGATTAGCATCTTCTTTGTGAAGCAAAATAGATTTAACGTTAGAATCAATGATTTCTTCAACATTATCTTTGTCGATAATCGTATCTCTATCAAGGATTATTTCGTTACGTTCGATAGAAACTACTTCACCAGTGTCTTCATCTACGAAATCTTCATGCCATGTATTCAATACACGGGCAGCTAATTTTCTACCAATATATTTTTTAAGTCCTGTTTTTGAAACCTTAATTTCTTCAGCAAGATCAAAAATTTCTAGAATATCTTTATCTCTTTCAAAACCAATTGCTCTAAAAAGAGTGGTAACTGGTAATTTTTTCTTTCTATCAATATAAGCATACATTACGCTATTAATATCTGTAGAAAATTCTATCCAAGAACCTTTAAAAGGAATTACTCTGGCAGAATACAACTTTGTACCATTTGCATGGAACGATTGACCAAAGAAAACACCTGGAGATCTGTGTAACTGAGAAACAACTACACGTTCAGCACCATTAATAACAAAGGTGCCACTAGGTGTCATGTAAGGAATTGTACCAAGATAAACATCTTGAACAATAGTTTCAAAATCTTCATGTTCTGGATCTGTACAATATAGTTTCAACCTTGCTTTCAAAGGCACACTATAGGTAAGACCTCTTTCTATACATTCTTGAATTGAATAACGTGGTGGATCTACAAAATAGTCAAGGAATTCTAATACAAAATTATTTCTAGTATCAGTAATTGGGAAATTTTCCATGAAGGTATTGTAAAGCCCTTCGTCGCCTCTTTCGTCAGATTTAGTTTCTAGTTGAAAGAAATCTTTAAACGATTTAACCTGCACATCTAGAAAATCTGGATATTGAGGTATATTTTTAGTAGAGGCAAAATTTAATCTTTCAGTCTGATTTGTAATCATCAATGGAGAAATTTTGATTAAAAAAAGTAGTTTTTTGTGTAAAACACTGTTTAATTTATAAAACAATCTATACTTTTTTTTTATAACCAATACATCTTTAAAAATAATTCAAGAGAAACTCTTTACTCTATTTTCTTTCATCGTATCGATTTAAAAACCTTTTTGTATTTATGCTATTTTATAATAAAACTTAAAATAATTTTATTATACGAAAAATGGTTTAGGCGTTGGACAACCATCCAAAACCTAAACCTAGTTCTCTAAACTGTGTTTAACTATTTAAGCTCAACAACAGCTCCAGCTTCTTCTAAAGATTTTTTAAGAGCTTCTGCTTCATCTTTAGTTACACCTTCTTTAACGGTACTTGGAGCACTATCTACAACATCTTTAGCTTCTTTCAAACCTAAACCTGTAAGTTCTTTTACCATTTTCACAACTGCTAATTTAGAAGCTCCAGCTTCTTTCAATACAACTGTAAATTCTGTTTGAACATCTTCAGCAGCAGCATCACCACCACCTGAAACTACTACAGCTGCAGCAGCTGGTTCGATTCCGTACTCATCTTTTAATATTGTTGCTAATTCGTTAACTTCTTTTACTGTAAGATTAACTAATTGTTCTGCGAATTGTTTCAAATCTGCCATTTTTTCTATCGTTTTAAAATGATTTGTAAAAATATAATTTATTTATTGTGCGCTTTTTTAAACAAAATTAGAGTAAGACTCTATTTTTATTATGCTTCCACTTCTTCTGTAACCCCTTCGCTTTTTGCGAATTGGTTTTGAAGTGCAGAAATAACTCTTTGAGCTGGTGATTGAAGCAATCCAATGATTTCGCCGATAAGTTCTTCTTTAGATTTTATAGTTGCTAATGTATCTAATTGATCGTCTCCAATATAAACTTCAGCGTTAATATAAGCTCCCTTTAATACAGGTTTAGCTGATTTTTTTCTGAAATCTCTAATTATTTTACCAGGAGCGTTAGCAATATCAGAAATGAAGATGGCACTATTACCAGTCAAAACTGAAGGTAAATCACCATAATCATTATCTGAAGCTTCCATTGCTTTTGCAAGCAACGTATTTTTAACTACTTCTAATTTTATACCTGCTTTAAAGCAAGCTCTTCTCAAGTTTGAAGTTGCTTCTGCATTCATTCCAGAAACATCAGATACATAAACAATGTTTGTACCAGCTAACTGTGCAGTTAAAACTTCAATCGCGATTGATTTTTCTTCTCTAGTCATACTAAAAATTTTTAACTACCAATTATACTGCTTTAGGGTCCAATGCAATTGCAGGACTCATTGTGCTAGTTAGGTAAATACTTTTGATGTAAGTTCCTTTAGCAGCAGTTGGCTTAAGTTTGATTAATGTTTGAATAATTTCGTGTGCATTGTCAACGATTTGCTCGCTACCAAAAGAAATTTTACCAATTCCTGCATGCACAATACCAGTTTTATCAACTTTAAAGTCAATTTTACCAGCTTTAACCTCTTGAACAGCTTTTGCAACATCCATAGTTACAGTACCTGTTTTAGGGTTAGGCATTAAACCTCTAGGTCCTAAAATACGACCTAATGGACCTAATTTACCCATAACTGAAGGCATAGTGATAATTACATCAACATCTGTCCAACCGTCTTTAATTTTTTGTAAATAATCATCAAGACCTACAAAGTCAGCACCAGCCGCCAAAGCTTCCGCTTCTTTATCTGGAGTAACTAATGCTAATACCTTAACGTCTTTACCAGTTCCATGAGGCAATGTTACCACACCTCTAACCATTTGATTCGCTTTTCTTGGATCTACACCCAAACGTACTGCGATATCAACAGACTCATCAAATTTTGCAGAAGCAACCACTTTTATCAATGCCGCAGCATCTTTAAGAGAATATAGTTTGTTCTTTTCAATTTTTGAAGCAGCCTCTTTTTGCTTTTTTGTCAATTTTGCCATGTCTTTCTCTTAATTAAAAAGGAGCGTCTCCTGATACAGTTATACCCATAGATCTCGCTGTTCCAGCAACCATACTCATTGCAGCTTCCGTTGTGAAAGCGTTTAAGTCAGGCATTTTGTCTTCAGCAATAGCTCTAATTTGTTCCCAAGTAACACTAGCTACTTTTTTACGATTAGGCTCACCAGAACCAGATTTAAGCTTCGCAGCTTCCATTAACTGAACGGCCGCAGGAGGAGTTTTTACAACGAAATCAAATGATTTGTCTTTATACACAGTAATTTGCACTGGGCATATTTTGCCGGCTTTATCCTGGGTTCTAGCATTAAATTGCTTACAGAACTCCATGATATTAACACCAGCAGCTCCTAAAGCAGGTCCAACCGGTGGCGACGGATTCGCAGCACCTCCCTTAACTTGTAGCTTAACTACTTTACTAATTTCTTTAGCCATTTTTTTAAAAATTTAACACCACAATCATTGGAAGCGATTGCAATGGTTATTATAGGTAATGTAACAATAATTATACTTTTTCAACTTGCATAAAACTCAACTCCAATGGTGTTTTTCTTCCAAAAATCTTAACCATAACTTCTAGTTTACGCTTTTCTTCATTAATTTTTTCAACAGTACCGTTAAATCCATTAAAAGGTCCATCTATAACCTTAATAGTTTCACCGATATCGAAAGGAATTGAAAAAGTATCTGTATTTACAGCCAACTCATCAACTTTTCCTAACATTCTGTTTACTTCTGAAATTCTCAAAGGAACAGGTTCCCCACCTTTAATTTCACCTAAAAAACCAATAACACTTGTTATAGACTTAATAATATGAGGTATTTCACCAACAAGATTCGCTTCAATCATAACATAACCAGGAAAATAAACTTTATCCTTGACTATTTTTTTTCCTTCTTTAACCGTAACGACTTTCTCAGTAGGAACTAAAACTTGCGAAACATAATCACCCATACCTAATCTTGCGATCTCGGTTTCAATATACGCTTTAACTTTGTTTTCTTGCCCACTTACCGCTCTAACGACATACCACTTCTTAACATTATTATCTGCCATAACAAAAAATTTAAGCTTTTATCCAGTTAAAAAATCCAGCTAAAGCTTTTGCAAAAATTTCATCTACCCCCCAAGTTGCCAAGGCAAATAATATTGAAAAAACAGCAACAACAATCGTTAGACGTTGTACCTCAGGCCATTCTGGCCAAGTTACATTTGACTTTAACTCTTCAAATGCTTCTGATATGTAATTTACAACTTTTGTCATTATGATTTATTTTTTTGCACGGGCGGAGGGATTCGAACCCCCATCAACGGTTTTGGAGACCGCTATTCTACCCTTGAACTACGCCCGTATTAAAAGCCAGCAACAACTTAGAGTTACTGGCTTTAATCAATTATTTTTACAATTAAGCTGTGATTTCAGTAACCTGACCAGCACCTACTGTTCTACCACCTTCACGGATAGCAAAACGTAAACCTACACTCATTGCGATTGGGCTTAACAAAGCTACATTAATTGTTAAGTTGTCTCCTGGCATTACCATCTCTACACCTTCTGGCAAAGTAATAACTCCTGTTACGTCAGTTGTACGTACGTAAAACTGTGGACGGTAGTTATTATGGAATGGTGTGTGACGACCACCTTCTTCTTTTTTCAAGATATAAACCTCAGCTTTGAAAGTAGCGTGTGGTTTTACTGAACCTGGCTTAATGATAACCATTCCTCTTTTGATAGATTCTTTATCAACACCTCTTAACAATAAACCTACGTTATCTCCTGCTTCACCTCTATCAAGAATTTTTCGGAACATTTCAACTCCTGTAATAGTAGAAGTTAATTTTTCAGCTCCCATACCAATGATTTCAACAGCATCTCCTGTATTAGCAATACCTGTTTCGATACGACCTGTAGCAACAGTTCCACGACCAGTAATTGTAAATACATCCTCAACTGGCATCAAGAAAGGCTTATCAGTATCTCTAACAGGCTCTTCGATCCAAGAATCTACAGCTGCCATCAATTCAAGAATTTTTGGTACCCAAACTGGATCATTATTCAATCCTCCTAAAGCAGAACCTTGAATAACTGGACAATTGTCTCCATCATATTCATAGAAAGACAATAAGTCTCTAATTTCCATTTCAACAAGCTCTAACAACTCAGCGTCATCAACCATATCCACTTTATTCATGAATACTACCATTCTAGGAATACCTACCTGGCGTCCTAAAAGGATATGCTCACGAGTTTGAGGCATTGGTCCATCAGTTGCAGCTACCACTAGAATAGCACCATCCATTTGAGCCGCTCCTGTAACCATGTTTTTTACGTAATCCGCGTGACCTGGACAGTCAACGTGAGCGTAATGACGATTAGCAGTTTCATACTCAACGTGAGATGTATTAATTGTAATACCTCTTTCTTTTTCTTCAGGAGCATTATCAATTTGATCAAATGATCTTGCTTGACAGTAACCAGCATCAGATAATACTTTTGTGATTGCTGCTGTTAAAGTAGTTTTACCGTGATCTACGTGTCCGATCGTACCAATATTTAAGTGTGGTTTCGAACGGTTAAAGGTTTCTTTTGCCATTTTACTTAATTTTTAATCTTGTTATATATTAATTTTTACTTCTTACTTACTTGAGCCAACTACGGGAATTGAACCCGTGACCTCTTCCTTACCAAGGAAGCACTCTACCCCTGAGCTAAGTCGGCAGAGAAATTTTTGTTTCAAGCTTAAAGTCTAAAGTTTTTAAAAACCTAAAACTTTAAACTAATAAAACTTTTTCCTGTGGGGAGAGCAGGATTCGAACCTGCGAAGTTCACACAGCAGATTTACAGTCTGCCCTCGTTGGCCGCTTGAGTATCTCCCCTACTTTTTCTATTGCCGAACCTTTAAAGTCTTGAGCCGGCGGAGGGACTCGAACCCACGACCTGCTGATTACAAATCAGCTGCTCTAGCCAACTGAGCTACGCTGGCGAATCAATAAAAAAAGTCCGCTATTTCTAACGGACTGCAAATGTATAGATTTTATCTCTCAATCAAAACATTTTTTTAAAAAAATTAATATTAAATATGTGAATTTATTTTTTCTTTCCTTTTTACCAACATTCTCTGTAAGGATTCTGCCGAAAGCTCTAGCGCTTCTTCGAAAGTTTTACACTGCTTTTTAACCAAAAATTCATCTCCGGGAACATTAATTTTCACCTCAACAATTTTATTCTCTTTCTCACTTGTCTTTTCAACTTTCAAAAAAACATCTGCTGATACGACTTTGTCATAATACTTTTCCAACTTATCCAATCTCTCTTGAATAAAATCTACTAATCTTTTGTCAACAGTAAAGTTAACTGCATGAACACTTACCTTCATAATCATTTTATTTTAATTATTAAACACTTTGTCACTTGGTTCCTCGAGGATGGGCATTTTTATGTACACTTTTCAATTCTGACAAACTGCTGTGGGTGTACACTTGTGTAGACGCAAGACTAGAATGTCCTAACAATTCTTTCACTGAATTTAAATCTGCTCCATTATTTAATAAAAGTGTCGCAAAAGTATGCCTCAGTATATGGGGGCTTTTTTTTACTTTTTCAGAAACAGTACTAAAGTAAGAATTTATTAATCGATACACAAAAGAATCATTCAATTTCGACCCTTTTTTAGTGAGAAAAAAATAATCATCATCAACAATACTTACTAATGAAGCTCTTTCACTTAAGTATGAAAAAAATTGATCCATGATTATTGGCAAAACGGGAAGAATGCGCTCTTTACTTCGCTTCCCAAAAACCTTAATTGTACCAGCAGACAAATCAATATTACTGGTTTTTAAATTTATCAGCTCCGCTCTTCGCATACCCGTAGTGTACAGCAAATCGATAATTAATTTATTCCTAATGTCTTCAAAACCTGCCGTGTCTTGCATTTGATTTAAAACATTCATAACCTCCTTTTCAGAAAAAGGAATCTGTATTACTTTAGGGATTTTAAGCGCCTTGTGTTTCAACAACGGACTAAATTCTATTTGTTTTGTTTTTAATAGAAATTTGTAAAACGCCTTTAAGGAAGCCATCTTTCTATTTACCGAAACATTAGACACAGCATCGTCAACTAATGAGACAATCCAACTTCTAATCTGACTGTAGTTAGCTTGCTCGATGTTTTCTTGGTCAAAATGAATTTTATTAAATGATTCAAAAGAACTGACATCATGACAATAAGCCATTATCGTATGCTGAGAATATTTTTTCTCGAATTGAAGATAATCTCGAAATGCATCTTTATTTGTAGACATAAAAAAACCGTTAGCATCAAAGTTATAAAATTTTGACGACTAACGGTATTTTTATTTAATGGAATCGACTAACTTTCTAAGTTATCTTTCATATTTTGGATATAAGCCGCTTTTTGAATTTTGATTCTATTGGTTACTGAAGGTTTAATAAAAGCAGTACGTGCTCTTAGTTGACGAACAGTTCCTGTTTTATCAAATTTTCTTTTGTAACGTTTTAACGCTCTATCGATATTTTCTCCGTCTTTAATTGGTATAATTAACATAATATAGACACCCCCTTTCTTTAAGTGTGCAAAAGTAATCAATATTTTGAATTACGAGTCATTAATAATGAATTATTTTTAATAAGATTTTTAGCTGAACCATATCCAAAAACAAAAGTCGTCTTAAAATTGCTACAATAGCTAAAAAAACTAAATAAAAAATCGCTACTTCTTGACGCCCTCTCTTCTCTGTTATAGTTCTCAAAATCTATCCTTTCAATAAATTTCTTAAATTATTCCTTTTTGAATTTCGGTAGTTCCTTCATCTACAATACTTAATTTATAAATCCTTTGATACTCGCAAATCCTTTATCTGGATTGCTAATAAATCAGCTATTATTTTACCGCTGGCTTATAATTTTGTTTATCAATTATCATTTTTGATAAAATCTCCTTAAGGATTTCTGAAGTTCCACCTCCTATTGGCCCTAAACGGCTATCTCTAAACAAACGCGCTAATGGATATTCTTCCATATAACCATAACCTCCCAACATTTGCAGACAACTATAAATTGTTTCATCAGCTACTGTTGTAGATTTTAATTTGGCCATAGTCGCCTCTTTTACTACATATTCTCCTTTATCTAATCGAGCTACAGCAGCATAATTAAACACTTTGCAATGTTCTACATCCGTTGCGTGCTCGACTAATTTATGCCTTAATGCCTGGAACTTATTTATTGTTTTACCAAATGCTTCTCGTTGTGACATGTACTCTATTGTATACTCAATTGCATACTCAGCTCTTGCGTGAGCATTTATCGCCATAATCAAACGCTCTAAAGCAAAATGCTGCATAATATAAGGAAATCCTTTTCCTTCTTCGCCCATTAAATTTTCCGCAGGAATTTCTACATTATCAAATGCAATTTCTGCAGTATCTGAGGCTCTCCAACCTAGTTTATCTAGTTTTACGGCAGAAACTCCTTTGAGGTTGCTATCCATCAAGAACATGCTTATTCCTTTGTTTCCAAGCTCTGGACTCGTTTTTGCAGCAACTACATAATAATCGCCATAAACACCATTAGTTATGAAGGTTTTAGAACCATTAATAACATATTTATCTCCTTTTTTTACAGCAGTAGTGCGCATACCTGCAACATCACTGCCACCAAAAGGCTCTGTAATACACAAAGCTCCTATTTTATCACCAGAAATACTTGGCACCAAATAGTCTTGCTTAATTCGCTCATCGCCTTCGGCATTCAAATGCGTCATTGCTAAATAAGAATGCGCCCACATAGCAGCGGCAAAACCTGCAGATTTAACTTTTTGAAGTTCTTCTAAAAAAATAACGGTATAAAACAAATCTAAATTCAGTCCACCATAAACCTCTGGATAGCGTATTCCGAAAAAGCCCATTTCTCCAAACTTTTTCCATATAAAACGCTCAATCTCACCCGTTTTTTCCCATTTTTCAATATGAGGTACAACTTCTTTCTGCAAAAAATCTTTTAAACTCTCTCTAAATAATTGATGCTCTTCTGTAAAACATACTGAATCCATATAAATGATATTTTTTTTAATTTAATAAAATGTGGTGATCTATTTTCTTTAATTGAAGTCAAAAAAAAGGATTTGCTATTCCATTTGAAGGTTTTTTTGAGCTAATAGAATTTCTATTGATTAAAAACTAAAATGCGCAGAAAAAAACACTTTTGTAGCCAATCCACAAACAAACAAACCACTTAATTATGCACTTCTAATTGAAAGCCAAATATAGTTCAATTGTTTTTGCTTTATCAACAGGAAACCCCTTAATTTTTGTTAAATCCTCAATATTGCTGATATTCCCTTTCATGCTTCTATAAGTGACAATCTCTTTAGCCAAAGGATATTTGAAATAATAAAACTGACTAAGTTCTTTTAAAGAAGCGTTATTAATATCAATTTTCTTGAAATTAGGAAGTACAGAAACTTTAAAATGAGAATTTAAATTCTCTATTACTTCAGGTGATAATCCCCAAACATCTTTCATTTGTTCCATGGAAACAAATCCGCCTAAAACTTCTTTTTGTTTCAAAATCCGAACGGAAATTGCCTCCCCAATTCCATAAATCTTTATCAAATCCTCTTTAGTTGCCTGATTAATATCAATAAGAACAATTTTTTCATTTTTGGCAAAAGCCTGATTTGGATATTTTTTAAATTCTTTATACTCTTTCTTATTATTTACCCAATCTGGAAATTTAAAATAAGGCGACATTACATTTAATAATGAGTCTGAAACTTTGGTCACGTTCTGAAATTCCTGAGAAGAATTTACGTATTTATTTTCTTTTCTAAAAGCCAACAAACGATCAATTTCGTCGACTGACATTCCTAATTTATACCCTTTATAATCCGTTATGAAATTTGGATTATAAAGATACATTTTGGGGCGTTTATTTGCAATGTCCATTTTCATAGAATCCACTTGCGGTTGAAGGGAAAGCCACTTTTGTTCCTCCGGATCTTCATTTGTTGGAATAGAAAAATCAACGAAAAAATAGGCGAATTGCAGGGCAATTATGAAAAATAATAACGCAAAAATCCCTTTTCGCTGGTCACTAGTGAACACAAAAAGAGATTTTAGCTTATTCATAAATAAAGTAATTTACTTTTTTTCAGACTCTTGTCTATCGATTTCGTCGTCATTTTCGCTAAAGGAATCTGGTTCCTTTTTTGGCGGAATCGTCAATACTTTATAGAAAAAATAGACCGCAAAACAAGTTACAATTCCTTGTGTCAATATCATTGTTATTAATGCCTCTGTGTTCATTTTAACTGTGTTTTTAAATTATTAAAGTGTTGCTCTACCTTCTCTGCGTCTTTTAATAAATGCCAAGTAAACCAACAAGCTGATAAACGCAAATAGACCAACTAACAACAACCTAGCAAAGTTCAAATATAAAATTTTATCTTGTAATTGCTCGATTATAACTGGATCTGTGGCTAACGCTATTTGCTCTCGAATTCCAGCGTGCATGACCGTTTTGATTATCGAGCCATTATCTAATGTCCATCCGTTTCCTGAGAGAAAACTAGAGACATTTTCTGACCAATTATTATCTAAAGGTTTAAACAAAGAACCTAAAAATATAATTATCAACATCACCGGTGTAATATATTTTATTATAAATTTATAAATATTAGGCACTTTAATATCTGCGCCACTTGTAATTTCTCTCCACCCTTTATCCATACCAAAAATCCAAGAGAACAGTATTGTTTCGAACATTGCAAAAACGACCAAACTTACGGTCCCCGCCCAATAATCATATTCATCGAAAACACCTTCCTTGAAGAAAATAACAGTTGGCAAACCTAAAATTAAGATCATTGCTCCAAAAGACCAGGCTCCTTTATTTTTAGACCAACCAAATTCATCTCTCATGAATCCCATCCAAGGAGTACCCATCGCTAATGAAGAAGTGATCCCAGCAAAAAACAACAGACCAAACCAGCAAACACCAGCAATAATCGCTAAAGTAGAACCCCACTGCTGGAACAAGTAAGGCATGGTCTGAAAAGCCATTCCAAAACCTGCATTTTGGATAACCCAATCCAAACCTAAATAGCCTGCCGCGATAGGAATTACAATTAAACTTCCTAAAACTACTTCTACAAATTCATTCATAAACCCCGCTGAAACCGCATTCAATGCAATATCGTCTTTAGAATCGATGTATGCCGCATAACAATGAATAGTTCCCATACCTACAGATAAAGTAAAGAAAATTTGACCAGCAGCTGCCATCCAAACTTTTAAATCTAGTATAGATTCGTAGTGTGGTGTCCAAAGGAAGTTTAAACCATCCCAGGCATTTGCATCAGGAAAAATGTCTGAAGCTCCAGAAGTACCAAGAGTTAATCCTCTTACCGCTAATACCACTCCAAAAATGATTAGTAACGGCATCCCAACTTTTGCGACTTTTTCAATTCCTCCAATTCCTTTAGATAAAATATAGGTATTCAATAGTAAACAGATAACATAAAAAACAACAGCCTCATAAGGAATACCTGTTGTAGATTGCGCTATGTCAGTATAAGAATTAAAAAATCCAGCAACTTCCGCTTGACTCATTCCGTCAAATGTTCCCCTTAAGGTATGGTACACATAAGACATTGTCCATGATTCTATATAACAATAATAGGCTGCTACAGCAATATTTGTAAAAATCCCAAATACACCAACATATTTAAGAATCCGGCCTTTGACCATCGAATCTAAAATATACGGAGTACTGTGATTACCAAATTTACCCCCAAATCTCCCAGAAGACCACTCGATAAACAGCAAGGGAATTCCCATTACAAGAAAACAAATAAGATAAGGAATAATGAATGCTCCGCCGCCGTTTTGTACGGCCTGTACTGGAAATCTAAGAAAGTTACCTAAACCAACAGCGTTACCAGCCATGGCTAGTATGAGTCCAACTCTTGAACCCCATGAATCAACTTTTACTGACATACAAATGTATTATGTTATTTTCCAAAGATAACAAAACAATCGAAAAATAAACAAACTGTAAAAAAAATGTTAATTGTTTTCATAAATCAAAGACCGAAGTTCGTTTCGCTCGAATTAAATCCTTCAATCGTATCCAAAAAGCAAGTGTTAGATAAACGGCAAACCATAATCCAACTGTAACAAACGATAAGTAAATAAAAAACAATCGAACGCTACTGGCACGCATTCCCAAGGTATCCGCTAAACGGGAAGAAACATGGAAACCGTGTTTTTCAAAAAAGAACTTCAGTTTTATAATGGCAGCCATTTTTTGTATTAAGAATTATGGTTAAATTACAAAATTATTCATTTAACTCATTTTCTAACTACAAATTGTTGTTTTTTAATAATTCCATTCCTATAGCACACTCTAAACACTTGCTTTTAATACAATATTCATTTTTGAGTTGCAGTAGCGATTGTGAATCAAAAGCGTTTTTTGAAACGATTCCAAAAGAATCAAACTTGTCAATAACAGCATTTTTTTCTGCTGAAATCTCATTCAAAAGACAGATCAAATCCTCCGAAATTTCTTTTCCTTGACTTTTTGCAAAAGCGAACTGTAACGGAATTATAGTATTTATAACAATCAAATCTATGAATGACTTAGAAAGCTTTTTCTTTTTATTAGGACTTTCTCTATCAAATTGGTAATGATTTAACCAATAGTCAGAAGCCGAAACCTGAAACAGCTTATAACAGTTTTTCAAAGAATTTAAAGCGCTAATTTTCGAAAATAAATTCTGCTGCGTATGGTATAAATTGGATAATTGAGAAAGCCGAATCGTGGGAAAATTGTCTGGACGATGCTTAAAAAACTGAACTGGTTCCACACAACCCTTCGGCAATTGATATTTATGTAGTAAATAAAAATACCTGAATTTTAAATCCTTAAAATAATTATCTTCTTTTTCAGCATCCAATAATCCGGCAGTACCAAAAATCAAGGCTTCTAAATTCTCTACCTCGAAACTTTCTTTTCTGATGACTGAAAAAGGAATGCTTTTCGCAATTTTAAAAAAGATCTCGCCATTGGTGTTTAATCCAAAATTTTTTGCCAAAAGGCAAAACAATACCGCTTCCCAATCGTGGTTGGTTTGTTCTAGCAAATCAAATATTGGTTTTGATTTTCTTTCCAAGCGTTCAAAAAACATGCGTTCTTGCCAATTTTTGAACACAAACTCATTAACTTCTTTGATTTGCTTTTCGCAGAAAATCCATGATTTTGGAGCCATTAAGGATTGATAGTTATCAATAGTATCGCTGTCAACATATTTTTGTAATTCCAAAACTGGAATCTCGCTATTGTTGCTTCTAAAAACCTCCGTATCATGTTCCCAAACGACATGTAAAATAACGTTTTCATATCCTGAATCCTGCTCGTGATTATGTATATACCAATCCGAAGATTTGAGATGAATCTCAACATTCCCTGCCCATTTTTGATTTCCAATAGTGATTTGAGCATTAAAAAAATCAGGACCGGCTAATTCAAGATATTGGCCTACACTTACAATTGTGATTTCCTCCTCATTGGAAGTTTTAAGATTCAAAGTGTCAAACTTCTTGAATTTCCATAGGTAATGGAGAAAATCTTCTTTCATATTTAAGACATTAGACTGAATACTAATGTAGTAAAAAAAAGATTAGCAAATTATTTAAATGTAAAATAACACCTATGTTTTAAAAATTTCCTAAAACATTATAGGTTGCTTCTTATAATTTGTGCGCTTGTTATTTCATCAAATACAATTTGGCACAGGCACGCGCATCAGACAACGCTTCATGATGACTGAGCTGAATTTTCATTTCTCGACAACAATCACTTAATTTGGTTGGTTTGAAACCTTTGGCTTTGTAGATTTTTACGGTACATTCCCAACGGGATGCGATATTCAAATCTGCATAATCTAAATGATAAAGCGCCATTGATTTTGCCAAAACATTTCTGTCAAAACTTTCGTTGTGAGCTACAACCACCCTGTTTTGCAGCCGTTTCTGAATTTCGGGAAATACTTGGTCAAATGACTTGGCGTTCACTGTATCTCGAGGATATATCCCATGAACTTGAAT
>JAGOJA010000101.1:8950-10682 GCA_017995345.1 Flavobacterium sp. | reverse complement strand
AATTGATGTAAATTAAGATTACAAAAAGCATATTCAATTAATAATCCCAAAGCTTCGGAACCAATATTCTGTTTTCGATTTTTATTGTTTTGGATAACGATGCCAACTCCTGCCCTATTATTCTTTGGATCAAAATCAAATAAATCAATCAAACCCATAGCCGGAAAGTCCTGATCTTGACAAATAGCCAATCGTAATTGCTTGGCTTCATAAATATCCTGATGGGCATTTTCTAAATATTGTTTGACTAAAAAACGGCTGTAAGGCGTATGTGTATTGCTGACTTCCCAAATGCTCTGGTCGTTTTCTATGGCATATACAAACTCCAAATCATTGGGTTCTAATGCACGGATATAGATGTTATTGCCTTTTAATGTTTTCATTATCCTAATTTGTAGTTATATCTCAATCGTTCCTTTGAATACAAATTCTGCTGGTCCTTTTAGAAAAACATGCGTAAAATGATTGTCTTTTTTATCAAAAGAAACTACTAATTTTCCGCCTTCAACATTCAAATCTATTGAACAAGCAGCTGTTTTTCCTAAAACGTTCATCGCAATTGCAACCGCTGTAGCACCTGTTCCGCAAGAAAGTGTTTCATCTTCAACGCCTCTTTCATAGGTTCTTACCGAAAAAGTGGAGTCGTCAATTTGTTTTACAAAATTAATGTTGCTTCCTGCTTTCCCGTACAAATCTCCGTATCTGATTGCCGCTCCGTTTTCTTTTATATTGTAATTTTCTAAATCGTCTACCAATTGCACATGATGTGGCGACCCTGTATTTAGAAACACATAATCTGAACTTACTTTTACCTCAGCAACGTCAATCATCTGGAGCGAAACTAATTCGTCTGCTCCAATTGTTGCGTGGTGCAAACCATCTGTTGCTATGAAAGTAGTTTTATTCTGGATTACCTGCAGCTTTTTGGCGAAAGCCACCAAACACCGTCCTCCATTGCCACACATAGAACTTTGGTTTCCATCAGAGTTGTAATAAACCATTTTGAAATCAGTTTCAGGGTCATTTTCTAATAAAATAAGTCCATCGCCACCTATCCCAAAACGTCTGTCACATAAATGCGCAATCAGTTGTGTATTTTCTTTTGGGAAATACTCTGAACGGTTATCCACCATCACAAAATCGTTTCCTGTTCCTTGGTATTTATAAAATTCTAGTTGCATTTTAATTTGTTTTTAGTGAGACAAAAGTACGAACTATTAATGAAATGTTAATCATTGTTAAAGAGCGTTAAACTGTATTTTATGGAATGATTTTAGTGTTAATTTTACGTATAAATATTTTTTAAAAACTAATTTAATATGAAAAAATTTTCAACACTATTTTTAGTTTCGTTATTAAGCGGAGCGGTGACGCTTGGGGCTTACAAATTATTATTTGACACCAATGGCTATTTTTCTAATCACAGTACTTCTGGGATAACAACGGCAACCAATTCGTATGGTAAGAAAATAGGATTATCAGCAGATATACTTGATTTTACTGATGCTGCAGAAAAAACAATCCACACTGTAGTTCACGTAAAAAACGTTTCCAGAAGGACGGTCAGTAATCCAATATTAGAGTATTTCTATGGCTACAAAGGCGGACAATCTCAAGAACAAATAGGAACGGGTTCCGGAGTCATTATTTCGGAGGATGGGTATATCGTAACCAACAATCACGTTATAAAAGACGCATCTGAAATTGAAATCACCTTGAATAACAAAAAATC
>JAGOJA010000101.1:0-8850 GCA_017995345.1 Flavobacterium sp. | reverse complement strand
CAGCCAAAACTTGAAGCAATACGAAAGCGAGTTAATAGGAAATATTATCTTGAGTATTGACAATGCAAAAGCAACTGATGTGGAAACCGTATCTAAACTTTTAAGTAAAAAAGAAGGGAATCAAACGGCACGTATCGAAATGATAAATAAAAACGGAGAGATAATCCGAGTGATTCTCTAGGTTTTTCTAATTTTAAAAAACCAAAGCCATCTTGAAAAAATCAAGGTGGCTTTTTTATTTTGTAAATAAATCGTAAAATAGTTTACGAAATCGATTGAAATGGGTACTTTTGCCCCAAATTTATAAAAAACACAACAACTTATTTTCATTAAATTTTCAACATGGACACCACAACTTTATACGAAAAAGAAGTCTCTTTTCAAGCTGACAGACGACGTGCGGGAGTAAAACTGATTAAAATCATTAGTGATTTATGGTACGACAAATCCATTGAAATGGTTTTATTTCGCAATCAATTAATTGACCGAAATGTCAGTGATATTATCAATCTTCACGGATACGCCGCCGAATTTGTAGGGAAACCCATTTCTATCTTCGATTCTGTTAAAATTGCAAAAGCTATTTTAGAATTGGATCTTCCACCTGCAAAATTAGACATTGGAAAACTTGCGTATGAATTTGCTTTGGAAGAAGATAAATATCCTGATGCTAAGTATTTTGTTATTGATAAATTAAAAAACGCCAAAAACTCAGAAGAAATTCGTCCAAAAGATGTTGTTTTATATGGTTTTGGTCGAATTGGTCGATTGCTTGCCAGAGAATTGATGTCAAAAACAGGAAAAGGAAGTCAATTGCGATTGCGCGCCATCGTAACACGTGATAAAAATGATGCTACAACACTCGAAAAAAGAGCTTCGTTATTAAGATATGATTCTATCCATGGTGATTTTGAAGGATCCGTAGTAGCTGACCCTACAAACAATGCTTTAATCATCAACGGAACCACCGTTCATGTCATAACTGCAAATTCGCCAGAAGAAATTGATTATACTCATTTTGGAATTGACAATGCTTTAGTTATTGATAATACTGGCGCTTTCACCACACACGAAGCATTAAGCCGACATTTAGTTTCAAAAGGTACTGACAAAGTATTGCTCACCGCTCCCGGAAAAGGAGTTCCTAATATTGTTCATGGGGTAAACCAGAACGAATACAATCCGGATGAAATCAATATTTTTTCCGCAGCATCCTGTACGACTAATGCAATTACGCCAATTCTAAAAGCTGTTGAAGATACATTAGGAGTGGTCAAAGGACATTTAGAAACCATTCACGCCTATACAAACGACCAGAATCTTGTGGATAATATGCACAAAAAATACCGTCGTGGAAGAGCGGCGGCTTTAAACATGGTGATTACCGAAACTGGTGCTGGAAGTGCCGTTGCAAAAGCCTTACCGTCATTAGAGGGAAAACTAACCTCAAATGCAATTCGGGTTCCAGTTCCAAATGGTTCATTGGTAGTTTTGAATCTGGAAGTTTCAAAGACAACTTCGGTTCAGGAAATCAATGCCATAATGAAAAAATATGCTTTAGAAGGTGAATTGGTAGAGCAAATCAAATATTCTATGAATAACGAGTTGGTTTCATCTGATATCATTGGTACATCGCAACCTGCCATTTATGACAGTAACGCCACAATCGTTTCAAAAGACGGAAAAAATATCGTGTTATACATTTGGTATGACAATGAATACGGATACAGTCATCAAGTGATCCGATTAGCAAAATACATTGCCAAAGTAAGACGTTTTACGTATTACTAGCCTTTAGATTACAGGTTGTGAATTGCAGTTGTGATTTTTTTAGTTTTAGTTTTAGTTTTTAGTTTAAATTTAGAATAGCAGCAACCCAACCTGAATTCAATAGAAAATCCGTCTCGTTTTCATAACGTGGCGGATTTTTTTATTTACGTTTTTTTGAAGTTGTTGGAATGAATTGGAACGCGGATGACGCAAATTTTTACGGATCGTTTTTATAAGTTGTTGCGCCGGATGCTCGGAACTTCAGAAAACGGGAAATAAAACTCAAGCTGAAGAGAATTGGAACGATATCAAACAAAAACCTCACTCAAAATTCTTGCGTGAGGTTTTTTCAACAAAACAAATCAACTTAAAAACTAACTATTAACTGGTTTCCAAAGTCCGTAACCTCCATTAAGATTCACGGAATCAATGTCATTATTTCTTAAAATACGTTGTGCCAAGTAGCCTCTTAAACCAATTTGGCAATAAATCACATACTTTTTATTTTTATCAAAGAAATCAAGATTTTCTCTCAAAGTATCTACATCCATGTGTATTGCATTGGGGATCGCTCCGTTTTCGAACTCCGTTTTGGTTCTAACATCAATAAGAATCCCGTTTTCGGCTGCTAGATATTCGTCTAATTCATCGTAATTAACTAATCGTACATCATCATTCAGCATATTTTCGGCAACATATCCCAAAATATTTACAGGATCTTTAGCAGCATTATATGGCGGAGCATAGGCTACTTCTATTTCTTGTAAATCATAAATAGTCAAGTTTCCTTTTATGGCTGTTGCAATAACATCAATGCGCTTGTCAACTCCCTCCTGACCTAAAGCCTGAGCGCCATAAATAGTTCCGTCTTCGCCAAAATTCATTTTCAAGACTATGTTAGTGGCTCCGGGGTAATAACTGGCGTGATTGGCTCTGGTAACTGTTACAGTGCGGTATGGGATATTGTAGCGTTTCAATAATTTTTCATTAAGTCCGGTTGTAGCCACAGTCAAATCGAAAAATTTTAATATCGAAGTTCCTAAAGTTCCTTTGTAGGCTGTTTTATTTCCTCGCGTGATTGTATCAGCAACAAGGCGTCCTTGTCTATTGGCTGGCCACGCAAGCGGAATCAATACTTTTGCCTGATTGATATAATGGGCCACTTCTATAGCATCGCCAACGGCATAAATAGCGGCATCAGATGTTTGCATGAATTCGTTTACCGCAATTCCACCTGTAACGCCTAGTTCAAGTCCTGCAGCTTTTGCTAAAGCATTTTCAGGTTTTACACCAATGGCAAAAATGACAGCATCGGCTAGCATGGTTTGTCCGTTATTCAGTTTTAATTCTATTTTATCTTCTTTTTCTTCAAAAGCCTCAACTCCTGTATTTACGTGAATCTTTAAGTTTTTGGCAGCGGCATGATGTTGCACCATTTTTGCAAATTCAAAGTCAACAGGAGCCATAACTTGATTCCCTAATTCGATTACACTAACATTTAGGCCTATATCGACTAAGTTTTCTGCCACTTCAAGACCTATGAATCCACCGCCAACAACTGCAATATTTTTCAATTTTTTAGTTTTGACAATGATGCGATCCATGTCGGCAACATTTCTAAGTGTCATTATTTTATCCAAATTAATCCCAGGTATATTGGGTCTAAAAGGCTCTGCTCCTGGAGATAAAAGTAATTTATCATACGATTCCGTATAAATTTCCTTTGTTATTAAATTGCGGATTTCTACCGTTTTTTGGTCTTTATTTATTTTTAAAACCTCATTAAAAATACGAACATCAAGGTTGTATCTTGTTTTCAAAGAAGTGGGCGTTTGTAATAATAATTTATCTCGATCAGCAATAACGCCACCTATGTGATACGGTAGGCCGCAATTTGCAAAACTAATATGTTCTCCTTTTTCAAAAATTATAACTTCATTTTCCTCGCTTAGCCTCCTCAATCGTGTGGCGGCAGTAGCTCCTCCGGCAACTCCACCTATTATAAGTATTTTCATTTGTTGGTAGTAATTTTTATTTGGCACAAAAATCTAAAAAACAATTCGATTGTTTGGTAACAAATGTTACAAAAAGGAATTTATTATTTAAAAAATCAGATTATCCGTTATTTATAGGTTTTCAAGCCTCCGCTTTGCTCGAGTACTGCTGTGTACAGGCAAGGTTTATTTGCATTAAAATGTAAAAATAAAACACCATGGACTGAAAGTCCATAGTTTTGGTTTAGCAGACTGAAAGTACGCACGGTTATAATAATAAAAATCAACCGCAGATCCACAGATTTATTATAACCTCAAAAACAAATCTGCGAATCTGCAATAAATTTTTTGAGAACCTGAAAGGGAAATGTACTAAAGTGCATAGTTTTAAACTATTTCTGTGGCCAATAAATTTTCATACTGAACTATGGTTCATTACATTTGCAGTCATTTTTAGAATTCCGCAATATATGTCTCCAAGAATAAAAATGTTTCGCAAAGTTTCAAGTCCTCCTGTAATCAAAGGATTTAAACCCTATGGTTTAGAAGCAGGGAAACAAAATTCCGGATTTGTCAACTTATTATATGAGGAATATGAAGCCATACGATTGAGTGACTATGACCATCTTAATCACCAGAAAGCCTCAGTTATGATGGGAGTTTCCAGACCTACATTTACTCGGATTTACGCCTCGGCACTTCATAAAACGGCAAAAGCATTTGTAGAAGGCAAACAAATTATTATTGAGGGTGGAAAAGTGTATTTTGACACCGATTGGCACCACTGCGAAAAATGTACCTGCTTTTTTAATAACCCTGAGAAAGAAAAACCTATAGAAAATTGTCCGCTATGCAATAGTCAACTTATAGACAAGTTTGATTATAAAAACGCCTTTGAAGCAGTTACAAATACACCATGAAAAACAACTAATACTTTTAAATTATATATTTGAACCAAAAAAACGAATAAATAAACCCAAATTATAGCAAGCCGTACCTAATATAAAAAACATGAAAGTCGTCATAACCGCAACAGGAAACACTTTAGAATCAACACTTGACACCTGCTTTGGTCGTTGTGCTTACTTTTTTATTTATGACATCGAAAATAAAATCATGGAATTTATTCCTAACAAAAATGTAGCTTTAGACGAAGGCGCTGGTACTGCATCAGTTCAATTTGTAGCGTCTAGAAATGTAAAAAAAATAATTTCGGGCGAGTTTGGACTCAAAATTAAACCCATACTCGATTCCTTGAAAATTCAAATGATAGTTCTAAAAAATCCAGAGAAAAAAATTAAAGAAATAATTGAAATGTTGCACCGATAAAGATAAAACGAGTCCAAAAATTGATAGCTAATTTTCCTAAGAAACATAAAAAAAGTAAACATCTACAAATACAACAGTATATAAAGTAGGTAAGAAACAGACCCATTTAGATCATTTTTTAAACTTTTAATAAAAATACCCATGACAGATAATATATTAATTGAAGACCAATATAAAAGAAGCAGTTTATTTGAAAAAGAAAATGTAAACTATTTAGTACGAGTGTTAAAACGATTTAATACTGTTCCCAAGATGAACAACATCAACATTATAACATCCAGTAGTCATCCAAATGTTTTTAAAATTTTCCCCAATAAATCCATTGTTATTGGTACTTCTTTTTTAGAAAAACCAGTTTTAGCTTTACTCTATTTAAGATATGGAATCGAATGGCAACTTTGGTATAAAGCTTTAGGAAAAAACACGTCAGAAATTCTTTTGTGCGATATCGCGGCGCTAAAAGCCACAAAAATATTTTATGAACTATTGCCACAAGAGGATAAAGAAAAATTAAAAATACAAGATCACTTTTTGATCGATTTGATAAAAAACGAGCAAAATTTAGACATGACCTCTTTATTAAAACATGAAGAATTAGAGTCGACACACGGCATTAGCAATTCAAATCATATCTTTAAAGAATCTTGGGAACCAATTCTAGAAAATCTTGCAAAACCAACCGAATATTTATTAATGTCAGGAGGAGATTTTAGATTGAATATTGACGAAATCGAATTGTTGAACAAATACGGTTGTCGACCATTTCCTAGACCTGACGCCTATACTTTTGCCTCATCAACAGCCACAAGTATCTCTAACTTTGCTTTTGATAAAACGGACAAACTTAGAAGTATATTAATTCGAAATAGTTTGAAAAACGGGTACAAAAAAACCATCATTGAACTTTCTGAATTACTAAAAAACAACCTCAAAAAAATATTTGAAATAGACGATCAGTGCGAAATCGTTTTTTCGCCATCAGGAACTGACTCGGCACTTCAAATCGCGGCCATAACTCAAATCATTACTGATAAAGAAATTACGCATGTACTAGTTGCTTCAGACGAAACAGGTAGCGGTGTACCCGCAGCATTAAAAGGCTGCCATTTCGAAGACAATACAGCTTTAAATTATCCAGTGACAAAAGGAGAACGAATTGAAGGATTTAGAGACATCGATTTGATCAAAATTCCGTTAAGAGATGAAAACGGCGAATTAAAATCGACCTCACAATTAGACACCGAAGTTTTAAATGCCATTACAAAAACCAATGAATTAGGAAGACATGTCGTATTACATGTCATGGACCAATCTAAATTAGGCTATCAATCACCTAGTGAAAAATTAATACAAAGTCTGGAACAACTTGACACCCTTTCTATGCAAATCATTGTAGATGCATCGCAACTCAGGTTAGACCCAAAAGACATACAAAATTATTTAAACAAAGGCTGTATCGTAACCATAACCGGAAGCAAATACTTTACAGGACCTCCTTACTCAGGAGCCTTGATCGTGCCTAAAAACGTAAGTCAAACAATACAAGACGTAACAATTAAAATACCAAAAGGCTTGACTAATTATTACAATCGTACGGATTGGCCAATAGCTTGGCACTGTTCCTCTGACCTATCAGAAGGATTCAATTATGGTTCAAATATGCGCTGGAATGCGGCCATTGTCGAAATGGATCGCTATTACAAAACCCCCGTTTTATATCGAAATATGGGTATCGAAATGTTTTGTAATTTTATTGAGGATTCCATCAAAGAAGCCACTTTTTTACAACCTATTTATGGCGATGAAACAAAAACAAAATCCTTTGACAGTACCGAATTTGGAATTAGAAACATTCGTACCATTTTCCCTTTCTTTATCCTTAAAAACGGTGAAGCATTGTCAGACACACAGGTCAAAAAACTCTACACCCTATTAAACTCTGATTTATCCACTAATTTCGAAGGTTCCCCACTAGAAATCATCAGACTGGCAGCCCAAAAATGCCATATAGGCCAAGCAGTCAGTGTAAAATATGGCACTGATTTCCAGAGCGCTGTATTACGACTTAGTTTGGGAGCAAGAGTCCTATCAGAAAGTTGGGTCAATAGAGACATAAGCCTCTTTTTTAGAAACATCGAGTCACAAATGAACCAAATTACTGTCATTATCAAAAAAATAGAATTGATCCTCAACACACCTGAATTATTAGATTAAATCCAGAAACACTACAATACGACGGGAATACCTACTAATCAAATTATGTTTAGGAGCTATTCCCGTCATTCGTTGCAACCCATTTGGTTTCAAACCCTTTTTCTAGGCGCTGGCAGGAGCTTCCTTGGGTCGCTCTGCCACCACCAGAAAAAAGTGGTTTTCAACCGGCATGCGTTTTTACTACTACCGGGGCTAGAACAACTTTGCTTTCAAAACAAGTTGTACTACAATTTATTTATTTATCAGGTCCACAATTACCTTTTATCTTATTGAGCCAGTCTAAACTTCAATACTATTCTCGACTGAGGTCAAACTGACAAATCAACAATTTTATACTAACAAAAAGTAAACTTTTGTAAATGTACCAGAATCATCATCAGATCGTTTTCGAACTTTTATAAACAAATTAATCGGAAACAGTTTATAAGAAAATAACCTATCTTTATTCTTTTAAATACCTAAAAATGAATTGGTCAGTAAAAACTATCAACCACAAAGGGGAAAAACGAATTGCAGTGTATTTTGAAAAAAATGCAGCATTAATCGCTCGCATAAAAAAGCTAGAAGGATCTCGCTGGAGCCAATCACTAAAGGCATGGCATCTTCCTGACACAGCGGAAAACAGAGAACGATTCCAGATAGCGCCTCACTCCCACTCGTTGCCTTCGGCTGAAGGAATTGTTCAAATGGAGAAATTCAAACAATTTTTGCGCTCTAAACGCTATAGCGAAAGCACTATCACTAACTATAGTGAAGCCTTGAAATCCTTTTTGGTATTTTTTCGCGAAAAACCTATTGCCGAAATTACCAATGAAGATGTAATCATCTACAACAACAACTATATTTTACAAAATAAGCTGTCGGCTTCGTATCAAAATCAGATTGTTAATGCCATTAAATTATTCTTTAAAACCATTCGAGAGACTAAAATTGAAATTGATAAAATTCACAGACCAAAACGATCCAAATTATTGCCCAATGTATTGAGTAAAGAAGAAATAAAATTAATCTTGAATGCTCATAGCAACATCAAACATAAAACCATGTTATCCTTAATTTATAGCTGCGGTTTACGCCGAAGTGAACTTTTAAATTTAAAGCCTGCAGATATAGATTCCCATAGAGGTATTGTAATCATTCGTCAAAGCAAAGGTAAAAAAGACCGAATTGCTCCTTTATCTCCAAAAATATTAGAAATGCTCCGAGAATATTATTTAGGATATAAACCAAAAATGTGGCTATTTGAGGGCCAAAACGAGAACACAAAATACGATGAACGCAGTTTATCTAATGTACTAAAACAAGCATTAACAAAATCAAGAATAAGTAAACCCGTAAGTTTACATTGGCTACGACATAGTTATGCCACACATCTACTTGAAAGCGGTACTGATTTGCGCTACATACAAGAATTATTAGGACATAGCAGCAGTAAAACTACTGAAATTTATACTCATGTAAGTACGAAAAGTATTCAGCAAATTAAAAGTCCTTTTGATGATTTGTAATATTTATTTTATACATTAGCCAAATAAATACCAGT
>JAGOJA010000025.1 GCA_017995345.1 Flavobacterium sp. | reverse complement strand
GTTTAATGCAGTTTTTTTTTGGAATCAAAATAGGGTTGTTTTTGTACAAAAGAATGGAGGGAAAGTCCTTTTTTTTTAATCAAGACCCCTATCTTTGAAAGCTAGGATAAAATCTAAAAAAAATGAACAAAGATAGCAAAAGAAGAGAAGCATTATTATACCATGCAAAGCCAACTCCAGGTAAAATTCAAGTAGTTCCCACTAAGAAATATGCGACACAAAGAGATTTATCTTTGGCTTATTCTCCTGGTGTAGCTGAGCCGTGTTTAGAAATAGCGAAAGACGTAAACAACGTTTATAAATATACCGCAAAAGGAAATTTAGTTGCAGTAATTACAAATGGAACGGCAGTCTTAGGATTGGGCGATATTGGTCCTGAAGCATCAAAACCAGTCATGGAAGGCAAAGGATTGTTGTTTAAAATTTTTTCCGATATTGATGTGTTTGACATCGAAATTGGAACAAAAGATATAGAAGAATTCATTCAAACGGTTAAAAATATAGCACCTACTTTTGGAGGTATTAACCTTGAAGATATCAAAGCACCAGAGTCTTTTGAAATTGAAAGACGATTAGTTGAGGAATTGAATATTCCTGTAATGCACGATGATCAGCACGGTACGGCCATCATCTCATCTGCTGCTTTATTGAATGCCTTAGAATTAGCTGATAAAAAAGCAGAAGACGTAAAAATGGTAGTTTCTGGAGCTGGATCAGCTGCAATTGCTTGCGCAGATTTATATGTTTTACTGGGTGTTAAAATCGAAAATATATTGATGTTTAACAGTAAAGGAGTCTTGACAAAGGACAATGCCTCTCTATCTGTTTTACAACAAAAATATGCAAAAGATATAAAACCAATTAATCTTGAAGAAGCATTAGTTAATGCTGATGTTTTCTTGGGATTGTCAAGTGGAGACATTATGACTCCGCAAATGTTATTGGGAATGGCTGATAATCCTATCGTTTTTGCTATGGCAAATCCTAATCCGGAAATTGACTATAATCTTGCCGTTGCAACTCGTAAAGATGTAATTATGGCTACCGGACGATCGGATTTTCCTAATCAGGTGAATAACGTTCTTGGATTTCCTTATATTTTTAGAGGAGCATTAGATGTTCGTGCGACAAAAATAAACGAAGCTATGAAGATGGCCGCCGTGCAAGCATTAGCTTTATTAACTAAAGAATCTGTTCCAGAACAAGTAAATGTGGCTTATGGAGCTACTAAATTAAATTTTGGCCGCGAATATATTATTCCTAAACCTTTTGACCCAAGATTGATAACTATTGTTGCGCCGGCTGTAGCCAAAGCAGCTATGGATACGGGTGTAGCTCAAAATCCTATCACAGATTGGAATAAGTACGAAGAAGAACTTTTGGATCGTTTAGGAAATGACAATAAAATGGTTCGTTTGATTGCCAATAGAGCTAAGATGGATCCTAAAAGAATTGTTTTTGCAGAAGCAGATCATTTAGACGTTCTTAAAGCGGCACAAATTGTACACGAAGAAGGCATCGGTTTCCCAATTTTGTTAGGAAACAAAGAGATTATTTTGGAATTAAAAAAAGAAATAGACTTTTATGCCGATGTTGAAATCATTGATCCAAAAATTGAAGAAGAAGAAGCGAGAAGAAATAAATTTGCTACGACCTATTGGTCTTCTAGACAAAGACGTGGTATTTCGTTTTTGGATGCTCAGAAATTAATGCGTGAAAGAAACTATTTTGCGGCAATGATGGTCAATGAAGGAGAAGTAGATGCGCTGGTAACAGGACATTCCAGAAGTTATCCTTCAGTGGTTAAACCAATGTTACAACTTATTGACAAAGCGCCGGGAGCTTCTATTATAGCGACTACTAACATGATGATGACGGCTCGTGGGCCAATGTTTTTGTCAGACACGGCCATAAATATTGACCCGTCTGCTGACGATTTAGCTAAAATTGCTATAATGACGGCTAAAACGGCTAAAACGTTTGGAGTCTTGCCGGTAATTGCAATGGTGTCCTTTTCTAATTTTGGCTCTTCAACAAATGAAAGCGCTAATAAAGTCAGAGAAGCCGTAGCTTATTTACATAAAAACCATCCTGATATGATCATTGACGGGGAACTACAGGCAGATTTTGCGCTGAACCCAGAAATGTTGAAAGAGAAATTTCCTTTTTCTAAATTAGCTGGAAAAAAAGTAAATACACTGATTTTTCCAAATCTTGAATCGGCAAATATTACTTACAAGCTTTTGAAAGAATTGAATAAAATAGACTCAATTGGACCTATTATGTTAGGAATGGGAAAAGCAGTTCATATATTTCAATTGGGTGCCAGTGTTGAGGAAATGGTTAACATGGCAGCAATTGCAGTGATAGATGCTCAAACAAAAAATAACAAGGTAAGTTTAGTGTAATATTGGGTCCTTGGAAAGCATAGTTAAATTGATGAAAATATTAAAAAGGTATGTTAATTTTGTTATATTTGGAAATATATTGATAATTCATGATAGCACACATACACGGAAAATTAGTAGAAAAAACACCAACACACCTAATAATTGATTGTGGTGGTGTTGGTTATCACATAAACATTTCCTTGCATACTTATTCATTGCTTCCTAATACAGATTTTATAAAAGTGTATACGTATCTTCAGATAAAAGAAGATGCGCATACACTATTTGGTTTTATAGAAAAATCTGAAAGAGAGATTTTCAAACTGTTGCTATCCGTTTCTGGAATAGGGGCTAGCATAGCAAGAACAATGCTTTCTTCACTAGACCCAAAGCAAGTCACTAATGCAATTGCATCTGGCGATGTTGTAACAATCCAATCTGTAAAAGGAATTGGGAGTAAAACGGCACAAAGAGTAATACTAGATTTAAAAGAAAAGGTGTTAAAATTATATGATTTAGATGAAGTTTCTATGTCGCAAAGCAATACAAATCGAGACGAGGCGTTATCAGCTTTGGAAGTTTTGGGTTTTGTACGAAAATATTCTGAAAAAATCGTAGAAAAGATTGTGAAGGAAGATCCAGAAGCTTCAGTAGAATCAATCATTAAAAAAGCTTTAAAAAATCTATAAAAGGTTTTCAAGTAACACGAGTTGTATGCATAAAATTTATATTTTTTTGCTTGTTTTATTTTGTGGATTTGTTTCGCAAGCCCAAGTAGAACAGCAGGCTCAGGACACCATTAAAAATAAATTTTCTATAGGAAAAGTTCAACTGAAAGATACCCAGAGTATTCTTTCGGCCTATACTTATGATCCAGTTACTGACAGGTACATTTATACCAATACGGTTGATGGGTTCTCTATCAATTATCCTATTATTTTAACGCCAAAAGAGTATGAAAGACTTGTCTTGAAAGAATCAATGCGTAATTATTTCAAGAAAAAGGGAGATGCCATTGACGGAAAAAAAGAAGGAAGTAATGAGGCAAAAAAAGATTTGTTACCAAGGTATTACATAAAATCAGGACTATTTGAATCTATTTTTGGAAGTAATACAATTGATGTAAAGCCTACTGGATCTGTAGAAATGGATTTAGGAATGCGTTATACAAAACAAGATAATCCCTCATTTTCTCCTAGAAATAGGTCAAATCTTTCGTTTGATTTTGATCAGAGGATCAGTATGAGCTTGATGGGTAAAGTAGGAACACGGCTTAGTGTAAATGCAAATTATGACACACAGTCTACTTTTGCTTTCCAAAACTTAATTAAGCTAGAATATGCGCCTTCCGAAGATGATATTATTCAAAAAATTGAGGTAGGAAATGTAAGTATGCCTTTGAATAGTTCTTTGATTAGGGGTGCGCAAAGTTTATTTGGAGTAAAAACACAATTACAGTTTGGCAAAACGACCATTACTGGTGTTTTTTCAGAACAGAAATCACAGACTAAAAGTTTAGTCGCTCAAGGAGGCGGAAAAATTGAAGAATTTGAAATGTTTGCATTGGATTATGATAGTGACAGGCATTTTTTCTTATCCCAATATTTTAGAAATAGATACGATAAATCATTAATTAACTATCCTTTTATTGATAGTAGAGTTCAGATTTCACGTATTGAAATTTGGGTCACAAACAAACAAAATCGCGTAACTACTTCCAATAACAATATAAGAAACATTATTGCGCTGCAGGATTTAGGTGAGGGACAATTATCAGGTTTAAATGATAATGAAGTTGTTGTTTTAGATCCTTCAGCAGGAATTTTTAATAATCCTATAGATTCACCAACTGACAATTCAAACAATGATTATGACCCTGCACAGATAAAAACAGGAGGCGGTTTGTTGAACCCTAATATACGTGAAATTGTAACGGCAAATTCTGGATTTAATGTTACGGTAAGTGAAGGTCAGGATTACTCTAAATTGGAAAATGCTAGGAAGCTGAATCCAAATGAATATACTTTTAATGCTCAATTGGGTTATATTTCATTGCAACAGCGATTAGCTAATGATGAAGTTTTGGCGGTGGCTTATCAATACACCATAGGTGACGAGGTGTATCAAGTTGGAGAATTTGGTAATGACGGAGTGGATGCCACCGTGGTTACGGGTAACAGCCCATCAAATCAAGCAATTATAACGCAAAGTTTAGTCTTGAAAATGCTGAAAAGCAACTTGACAAATGTTAAGAATCCAGTTTGGAATTTGATGATGAAAAACATTTATCAAATCCCGGGTGCTTATCAAGTGAAACAAGAAGATTTTAGATTCAATATTCTTTATACCGATCCTTCTCCTTTGAACTATATTTCGCCAGTTGAAGGAAGTCCTTTTCCGGTTAGTCCATTGGCAGAAAATAAAGTGGCAGAAACCCCATTGCTAAAAGTGTTTAATTTAGATAAATTAAACTACAATAATGACCCACAAACTGGCGGTGATGGTTTTTTTGATTTCATGCCAGGCTTAACAATTGATGCTCAAAACGGAAGAATAATTTTCACCAACAAAGAGCCTTTTGGAGAATTATTATTTTCTAAATTATCTAATACAGGTTCTGGCGAAAATTATCAGAATGCTAATTCATATAATCCAAATCAAAAGAAATACGTGTTCCGTACTATGTATAGTAGCACACAATCTGGAGCGTTACAAGATAGCGACAAGAATAAATTTTTACTTCGAGGAAAATACAAATCGACAAGTGGAGACGGAATACCTATTGGAGCTTTTAATGTTCCCCAAGGATCTGTCGTGGTAACTGCAGCTGGAAGAGTTTTAGTAGAAGGAATAGATTACAGCGTAAATTATCAATTAGGAAGAGTGCAAATTTTAGACCCTTCACTTCAAGCTTCAAATACACCCATCGAAGTGTCTCTGGAGAATAATTCTGTTTTTGGACAACAAACCAGAAGATTCATGGGAGTAAATGTAGAGCATAAAATATCTGACAACTTCGTGGTTGGAGGAACTTTTTTAAAAATGACTGAAAGACCATTTACTCAAAAATCGAGTTTTGGTCAAGAATCCGTAAATAATACCATTTTTGGATTTAACACTAATTTTTCTACTGAAGTACCTTTCTTAACTCGATTGGTAAATATGTTACCCAATTTAGATACTGATGTGCCTTCTAATCTTTCCGTACGTGGAGAAATAGCGTTTTTGAAACCAGATACTCCAAAAGCCGATCAATTTCAAGGTGAATCAACCATATATGTAGATGATTTTGAAGGTTCTCAATCTACTATAGACATGCGTGCTCCTTATTCTTGGAGTTTAGCTTCAACACCAGATAGTAACACATTAAGTACGTATGATTTCAATGCGAAAGCAAACGATTTAAGTTACGGATTTAAGCGAGCCAAATTAGCATGGTATGCAATTGACCCCATATTTTATGCTCAAAAACCACCAGGGATTTCAAACGAAAACTTGTCATTCAACACCACAAGAAGGATTTATAGTGAAGAATTATATCCTTTGACAGATATTGCTCAAGGACAATCACAAGTTATAAGCACATTGGATTTGAGTTATTATCCATCAGAAAGAGGTCCTTATAACAATAGTTTGAGTGTAGGCTCAAGTCCAAGAGACAATTTTGGAGGAATTATGCGGTCGTTGAACTCTACTAATTTCGAACAAGGAAATGTTGAATATATTCAGTTTTGGGTCTTAGATCCTTATGTAGGAAAAGGACAGGTACCGCAATCAAATACGGGGAAGATTTATTTTAATTTAGGTGAAATATCCGAAGATGTATTGAAAGACGGAAGAAAACAATATGAAAATGGGCTAGGGCCCGATCAGATATTGGTGACTCCACAACCACTGTGGGGAGATGTTCCTGCTTCTCAATCGCTAATTTATGCTTTTGATACCAATGTTGAAAATAGAAAAAATCAAGACATCGGTTTAGATGGATTGGCAAATGCCAATGAAGGAGCGGTCTATACAAATTTTGCTTCTGAGCTAGACCCTGCGGCTGATGATTACAGGTTTTATTTGAACGCATCTGGAGGCATCGTTGAACGATATAAAAATTATAATGGAACTGAAGGAAATTCGCCTGTAGCTATTAATGATAACAATCGAGGGTCATCAACAGTGCCGGATGTAGAAGATATTAACAGAGATAATACCATGAATACGATTAATGCGTATTATGAATACAGTATTGCTGTTGAGCCCAACATGAAAATTGGACAAAATTATATAACAGATATAAGGAACACACAGGTGACTCTTCCAGACGGATCTAATACGGATGCCAGATGGATACAGTTTAAAATACCAGTTTCACAACCCGAGAACACTATAGGAAATATATCTGATTTTAGATCGATACGTTTTATGAGGATGTTTATGACTGGTTTTGAAGAACAAGTTACCGTTCGTTTTGGAGCATTAGATTTAGTTCGTGGAGAGTGGAGGCGATATACAAATACACTCGATTTTAACGATATTAACACAGATGATGATAATACAAATTTAGATGTTTTAGCCGTAAATATACAAGAGAACAATGAGCGATGCCCTGTTAATTATATAACACCTCCAGGAGTAAAACGCGAGCAGTTGTATAACAACAATACAGTTATCAATCAAAACGAGCAATCCTTAGCGTTACGGGTTTCCGGAAATGGTTTAGAACCAGAAGATTCAAGAGCCGTTTTTAAAAACGTAAGTATTGATATGCGTCAATTCAAGAAATTGAAAATGTTTTTGCACGCTGAAACTTTACCTGGTGAAATTGCACTTCAAGACAATCAGATGGTAGGTTTTATTCGTTTCGGAAATGATTTCACTCAAAATTTTTATCAGATAGAAATCCCTTTAAAAGTGACGATTCCTTCGTCTGGGTCAAATTCTGACTGTTCTCCGTTGAGTGCCGAAATGGTTTGGCCAGAAGAAAATGAAATTGATTTGTCTTTGGCTTTGTTGACCAAATTGAAAATTCTTGCGATGAGTGTGGATCAAAGCACGCTGCCTTTGGATGGTATTTATTATCCAGACAGTGATGTCAATAAGCCTGAAGGTGATGGCGATAGTAAATTGAGATTAGGGATTAAAGGAAATCCAAATTTTGGATTAGTGAGAACACTTATGGTTGGGGTAAAAAACAGCGATCCTCGTAACTATATTAAAGGGGAAGTTTGGTTTAATGAACTTCGCTTGGCTGATATGGACAACCAAGGAGGAATGGCTGCTGTGTTAAATATCGATTCGAATTTGGCTGATTTTGCAACTGTGTCAGCATCTGGTAGAAAAAGCACTATTGGTTTTGGAGCATTGGAACAAGGACCTAATGAAAGAAATCGCGAGGATATGCAACAGTATAATATTGTAACCAATTTGAATCTTGGAAAATTATTGCCACAGAAATGGGGAATTAATTTACCGTTTAATTACGCTGTTGGTGAGGAAACCATAACTCCGGAATACGATCCTTTTAATCAAGATATAAAACTAAGACAGTTGCTTGATAATACTTCGGATGAAGCAAAAAAACAAAATATTACCAATAGAGCTATTGACTACACCAAGCGAAAAAGCATCAACTTTATTGGGGTAAAAAAAGAGCGTAGTCTAGAGCAAAAACAACATGTGTACGATCCTGAAAATTTCACTTTCTCTCAATCTTTTAACGAGGTAGAAAGGCATGATTTTGAAATAGAAAACTATGTAGATCAGCAAGTGAATTCTTCAGTTGATTATGCTTATGCTTTTAAGTCTAAATCGGTGGAGCCATTCAAGAAGGCAGAATTCATGAAAAAGAGTGATTACTGGAAATTATTAAGTGATTTCAATTTTAATTACTTGCCTACCAATATGTTTTTTAATACGAATATAAAAAGACAATACAACCGTCAACAGTTTAGACAAGTTGAAGTAGAAGGGATAGGGTTAGACCCTTTATACCGAAGAAATTTTGCTTTTAATTACCAATATGGATTTAATTATAACTTGACAAAATCGTTGAAATTAAATTATACAGCCTCATCAAGTAATATTGTAAAAAACTACTTGAATGAAAACAATGAGCCAATTGAAAGTTTTACAATATGGGACAACTATTGGGACATTGGCGACCCTAATCAGCACATGCAACAATTGGTTTTGAATTATGAAATACCTATTAATAAGATACCATTATTTAGTTTTGTTAAAGCAAATTATACCTACACGGGAGACTATAGTTGGCAGCGAACTTCGAATGCATTATCTGAAATAGAGATTGGAGGGAGTAAGTATAATTTAGGAAATACAATTCAGAATGCAAATTCAAATAATCTGAATGCAACATTCAACATGGATGCTTTGTATAAATATTTAGGATTGACAAAAGCTCCAGCAAATAAATCATCAAAACCTAAAGCAGCCGTGCCTAAACCCGGAGAGAAAATCGTGAATACGAATTCTGTTAATCAAGTGGACAAGAACAATCCATTTCTGGATGGTTTGATGGGTGTTTTAACTAGCGTTAAAAACATTCAAATGAATTACACCTATAACAGCGGTACGGTTTTACCCGGATATACTCCAAGTATTGGATTTTTAGGATCCTCAAGACCATCGTTAGGTTTTATTTTTGGAAGTCAAGATGAGGTGCGATATGAAGCTGCTAAAAACGGCTGGCTAACGACTTACCCTGATTTTAACCAAAATTTTTCTCAGGTAACTAATAAATTATTTAAAGCTACAGCAAATGTCGACTTATTACCGGATTTGAAAGTTGACTTAACATTAGACCGAGCGTTTTCTGAAAATTTTTCAGAGCAATATGATGTCACAAATGGAGTTTATAATGCCAGATCACCATATCATACAGGTATTTTCTCAATTTCAACGGTTTTAATAAAAACAGCATTCTCTGCAAGCGATGAAAATATGTCGCAAGCATTTGATGATTTTAGATTAAACAGACTTACAGTTGCTAATAGATTAGCAATCCAACGCGGAATAGACATCAATAATCCTAGTAATATAGATCCCGAAGGGTTTCCATTAGGATATGGAAAAAACAACCAAGCGGTGTTATTGCCAGCTTTTTTAGCGGCTTATTCTGGCGGAAATGCTGCCGATGTTTCCCTTGGGGTTTTTAGAAGTTTTCCAATTCCTAATTGGGCTGTAAAATACAATGGATTGATGCGTTATGAGCTTTTCAAGAAAAATTTCAAAAGATTCTCTTTGCAACACAATTATAGAGCTTCTTACACGATAAATGCATTTAGATCTAATTTTGAATATGATAAAACTCCAAATGGAGTAGATGCAAGTGGTAATTTTTTCAACAAAACCATTATGTCAAATATTAACTTGGTAGAGCAGTTTAGCCCGCTTATCAGAATGGATTTCGAATTGAAGAGCTCATTAAAGGTGTTGGCTGAAATCAAAAAAGACAGAGCTTTATCTATGAGTTTTGATAACAATTTATTAACAGAAGTTAAAGGGATCGAATATGTGGTAGGATTGGGATATCGTTTCAAAGATGTGATTTTCTCATCCAGACTTGCGGATAATCCAACGGGAATAATAAAAAGTGATATCAATTTGAAAGCTGATTTGTCCTATCGAAACAATCAGACTATTGTAAGGTATTTGGATTACAATAACAATCAGTTAGCAGGCGGGCAGAATTTATGGTCATTAACTGTCAAGGCCGATTATTCCTTCAGTAAAAACCTAACGGCTATTTTCTATTACGATCACTCTTTTTCTAAAGCGGTAATCTCTACTTCTTTTCCAATGACAAATGTTCGTTCCGGATTAACGCTGCGTTATAATTTTGGCAATTAATTTTTTTTAAAATCTAAACTAGATTTGAATAGAGATTGTTACATTTGCATATAAAATTTCACCTATTAATTAATAATTATCAATTACAATTTATATGAACATACCTGCAAATTTAAAGTATACAAAAGATCACGAATGGATTAGTATTGATGGCGACATTGCAACAATAGGAATTACTGATTTTGCACAAAAGGAATTGGGCGATATTGTTTACGTGGAAGTAGAAACCCTAGATCAAACTTTGGAAAAAGATGAGATTTTTGGAACTGTAGAAGCAGTAAAAACCGTTTCTGATTTGTTTCTTCCTTTGTCAGGAGAGATTGTTGCGTTCAATGACGCTCTTGAATCTACTCCAGAAAGTGTAAACTCAGATCCTTACGGAGCGGGATGGATGATCAAAGTGAAAATTGCAAATACTGCAGAAGTTGACGAATTGCTTTCTAGCGAGTCATACAAAGAATTGATTGGTGCCTAAGCAACTTTATTTTTGGGTTGCTTTATTATGGACCGGAATTGTAGCTTATTTATGTTTGATGAAATCAAGTGATGTTCCTGTTGTTCAAATTGCTAACCTAGATAAAATAGTTCATGCTTTTTTTCATTTTGTATTCACGTTACTTTGGTTTTTGTATTTCAAAAATCATTTTTCGAGGATGAGTACTTTCAAAAAAGTAATTATTCCGTTTTTGCTTTCCGTTTTTTTTGGGTTGCTCATAGAGTTTTTTCAAAATGTTTTTACAGCAACTAGAATGGCTGAGCTATATGATGTTCTGGTAAATATTTTGGGAGCAATTGTTGCAGTTATTTATATACTGCTATATGAGAAAATGAGTCAGTCAAATGAAAATTAATATAGAATTTGAATCCCACTTAGGTGGGATTTTTTTTGTTTTATAGTATACCTATCAGTTCTAAAATAGTTTAATTAAACGCACCACTTAGTTTGTTTTTTAAGTAATTAAAAGCTTCTTTTTGTATTAAAAATGAAATTCTTAAATTTTACAGCAAACATATAAGCATATATAACGTATTTTTGTTCATTAGAATTTACTGTAATTAAGAAATCAATAAAGCCATGAATATCAAGCAATATTTAGACTCGACTTATTTAAAAACAGCAGCGCAAGCAGGACTCAGTGTAGATGAAAATATCCTTGTGACCAAAGGATTTATCCAGGAAGCTATTGAGGAGCGTTTTAAGCTCATCATGATTCGGCCTGACATGGTTTGTTTGGCAAAAAAAATGATAACTGAAGCAAATTCAACTTTGCAAATAGGAACTGTAATCGATTTTCCCCAAGGGGAATCATCGTTAGAAGAAAAGCTTGCTGAAGCCATTCAAGCGATTCAAGATGGCGCTGACGATTTGGATTTTGTATGCAACTATGAAGCCTTCAAAAACGGCAATGTAGATTTAGTTAAAGAAGAAATTCTGACATGCACACAATTGGGCTTAGCCAATAAAAAAGTCGTGAAGTGGATTATTGAAATTGCAGCACTCAACGATAAACAAATTATACAACTATCCAGTTTGATAAAAAACGTAATTGTATCAAATTTTGAACAAGAACTGTTTCCTAAGGTTTTTGTAAAGTCTTCAACTGGGTTTTATAAAACTGAAAATAATTTGCCAAACGGCGCCACTATTCCTGCTATAACAATGATGCTTGAAAATGCCTCGCCACTTCCAGTTAAGGCTGCAGGTGGAGTGCGAACTTATGAAGAAGCGGTTGCTATGGTTCAGTTGGGAGTAAAAAGGATTGGAACTTCAGGGGCCAAAATGATAGCGAATGGTCAAAAATCAAACAATGAATATTAAATTCAGAAGGGGAATGAGTATGAATAAGAGAGTAACGTTTTTTTTGTTATTGTTTTCCTTTTTCTGCTATTCTCAAGAATCAAACAGCGGGCTTGTGCAGTCCAGTAATGCTGCAGAACGGTTTCCTGTTTTTACTAATTGTATAAATTTACAATCAAAAGCATTAGAAAGTTGTTTTTATAATCAAGTGCAGGATTTTGTCTTTGCAAATTTTGTAGTGCCGGAGAATTTAAAACAAAATAATTTTCAAGGAGAAATAAAAGTTCTGTTTGAGGTAGATACCCAAGGTGTTTTTAAAGTGATTTATGCAGATGCCGCAGAGGAAAATTTAATAAAAGAAGCGAAAAGAGTTTTTGCTAAATTTCCAAAAATTGAGCCGGCAACTTACAATGCAAGGCCCACTTATTCTAAGTTTACGATTACAATTTCAATCCCTTTAAAAAGCAGAGGGGAATTAGCAGAGAAAGCTTTGGCGCAAGCCAAAATAGTATCTAATGGCACTAAAAAATTGACGGAGCTGGATAGCATTGTTTATCATAAATTTACGAATTCGATGTTCGAAAGCAAACTGAACATTCCTTTTTCACACAGTTATTATGCACAGTTTGACGCTTCTTTAAATCAAGTGGGCAGTAATAATCATACTGCATCAAAACCATATACCTATGCCGAAGTTTCAAAATATTATGATTTAAAAAGAGCCAATGATAACCTGAAAAAGAATGTTTCGGGCTGGTGGGCTAGGAAATTATGGAATGAGAATGCGGTTGAAATTCAAGGTGAAGACTACTGGTTTACGTTGAATCCTATATTTGATTTGCAAGTTGGAAAGGCCTCTCAATCCAAAGCGTCTTATACTTATGTGAATACACGCGGAATTAACTTTCGCGGAGGTTTAGGAAAACAACTCAATTTTACAACAACCATTTTTGAAAGTCAGGGACGCTTTGCGGATTATTACAATCGCTATGCAGAAACCATTAAACCTGCGGGCGGCAATCCTGCAATTATACCAGGAATGGGGATTGCTAAAGATTTCAAAACCGATTCCTATGATTTTCCTTTGGCGGAAGCTAATTTGACTTTTGCACCTAGTAAACACATTGATTTGCAACTGGGTTATGGGCGAAATTTTATCGGTGATGGCTATCGTTCTTTGTTAGAAAGTGATGGTGCGAGTCCGTATCCGTATTTTAAATTTAATACTAATTTTTGGAAAATAAAATACACGAATACATATATGTGGCTCAAAGATGTTCGTCCAGAGGTAACGCTTGAACGCACGTACGCTACAAAGTTTATGGCAAATCATCATTTGAGTTGGAATGTTTCCAATAGATTGAATCTTGGTTTCTTTGAATCTGTGATTTGGACTAATACAAACGATAGAGGATTTGACATGAGTTTTGTAAATCCAATTATTTTTTATCGTGCGGTTGAATTTGCTTCGTCATCCAGAACAGGAAATGCACTTTTAGGGTTGACGTATAAATACAAATGGAACAATCAAATCAACTTATACGGGCAGTTTGTTTTAGATGAATTTTCGCTTGGAGACATCAAAAAAAGTGACAATAGTTGGAAAAATAAATACGGTTATCAGTTGGGGATTAAGTATTACAATGCTTTCAGGGTTTCTGATTTACTGCTGCAATTAGAATACAATCACGTTCGTCCGTACGTGTATTCTCATAGTGTTCCACTCACAAATTATGGGCATAACAACCAAAGCATTGGGCATCAATGGGGTGGAAATTTCAAGGAATTAATCGCTATTGCTCGCTATCATAAAGGAAGGTATTTTGCTGATGCAAAAGTTACTATGGGAACACGAGGGTTAGATTTTGATGCATCCGAAAATAATTTTAATTACGGAGGTAATATTTACAAAGATTATGATGAGAATAGGCCTTTTGACACTGATGTCAAAGTAGGACAGGGTAATAAAACAGCTGTTTTTATTGCTGATTTTCAATGGGGGTATTTAGTGAATCCGGCAACTAATCTGAAAATCTTTGGAAGTTATATTTATAGAAGTTTTGATCCAGCAAAAAATACGGTTTCGACTTTTAGTGAAAGCACTAATTGGCTTACTTTAGGGTTGAGAGCAGATGTTTTTAATTGGTATTTTGATTATTAGCTTTTTTATTTATTGCTTATTAAGTTTTTTATGAATAGTTTTTTGCCAAATCCTTTTTGATAGCCTACTTTTACAAAAGTTTTTTAAAACAAACAACCTCTAATATTGAACGCAACACATAGTACATTTTCATTAAAATCCATTTATATTGATTTCAGAGAGATCACTAAAGCACGTTTAGCAATTAGTGTTGTGTTTTCATCAGTGGCTGGTTTTATGCTTGGAATTTATGATTTACATTCATTAGATTGGATGGTTTTGTTAAAATTGGCAGTTGGTGGCTACTGTATGGTGGGAGCATCAAATGCTTACAATCAGGTTATTGAAAAAGATTTGGATGCTTTGATGGATAGAACAAAAAATCGCCCTGTTCCAGCGGGCAGAATGTCTCCACCTATAGCTTTGGTTATAGCAAGTTTTTTGACTATTGTTGGAATTTCATTGCTATATACGATAAATCCGAAAACAGCTATGTTTGGCGCCATTTCAATATTTTTATATACAAGCATTTATACTCCTTTGAAAACCATGACTTCATTGTCTGTTTTTGTTGGAGCTTTCCCTGGAGCAATCCCTTTTATGTTAGGTTGGGTTGCGGCAACAGGAGAATTTGGAATAGAAGCAGGAACTTTGTTTTTAATTCAGTTTTTTTGGCAATTTCCTCATTTTTGGGCTATTGGTTGGTTTTTGTATGAAGATTACGAGAAAGCTGGGTTTTATATGTTGCCAACAGGAAAGAGAGATAAAGGAACCGCGTTACAGATTATTTTATATACAGTTTGGCTTATTTTAGCATCACTTTTACCAGTTTTGGGGCGTACAGGTGATTTTAGGATTACGCCAATTACTGCTGTAGTTGTTTTAGTTTTGGGACTTTGGATGTTATTTTATGCCGTGAGACTGTATAAATCAAGAACTGCAAAGGCGGCTCGAACGTTGATGTTAGTAAGTGTTTTGTATATTACATTGTTACAGTTAGTTTATATATTTGATAAATTTTTAAGATAGTTATGGGAATAATAATGACAGCAGCCGAACAAAAATCTAGAACGGGAAGATCCTACAAGTTGATTTTGTTGTTTGCAATGATAAGTATGACAATGATGTTTGCGGGGCTTACTAGTGCTTTTGTAGTGAGTAAATCCAGAACAGATTGGTTGAAGGATTTTCAATTGCCCACGGCATTTTTTTATAGCACCATTGCAATTGTGGGATGTAGTGTAACTTTTCATTTGGCCAAAAAAGCCATTCAAAAAAACAATCAAAGTAGAACCACAACGTTTCTTTTAGCTACCTTAGCATTGGGAATTATGTTTGTAATTTTGCAGTTCGTAGGTTTTCAACAAATAGTAAATAACGGCTATTATTTTACAGGAAGTGGAAGCTCAATTACTACTACTTTTTTATATGTTGTGACCGTTGTGCACTTGATTCACCTTGCTGGTGGGTTGATTTCACTACTAATTATAATTTATAATCATTTTAAACAAAAATACAATTCGTCTCAAACCCTTGGAATAGAGCTAGGTGCAATGTACTGGCACTTTCTAGATATATTGTGGGTTTATTTGTTTTTGTTTTTATATTTCTTTAAATAAGAAAAAAACGTAAATTTGGGAACTTTTTAACGAAATACTTTATGGAAACGACAGTTACTACTGCAAATAGTGAAGAAAAAACTTGGGGAGGTGGCAATGAGCCAATGGGAGCAAGTTATGGCAAATTGATGATGTGGTTTTTTATCGTCTCGGATGCTTTGACATTCTCTGGGTTTCTGGCGGCCTATGGTCTTTCTAGATTTAAATTTATTGAGACTTGGCCAATAGCCGACGAAGTGTTTACTCACTTTCCATTCATGCATGGGGTTTCAGCTCCAATGTATTATGTAGCATTAATGACTTTTATTTTGATTTTTTCATCTGTAACGATGGTTTTGGCTGTTGATGCTGGACATCAAATGAAAAAAAACAAAGTGATTCTTTATATGTTTTTAACCATTATCGGGGGTCTGATTTTCGTAGGATCTCAAGCTTGGGAATGGAAAAATTTCATCAAAGGCGAATACGGCGCTATCGAAACCAAAGGAGGGAGTCTACTTCAGTTTGTGGATAAAGAGGGACGCCAAGTAGCTTTGGCTGATTTTGCGGCAACTTTACCAAGTGAGAGAGAAGAATTGACACGAGATAAGGGGAGCTGGTTTATGAGCGAGCCCGCTTTGCCATCGTACTCTGTTGCTGAAGTTCAAGCAGGTTTCAAAGCACATCCTGAACTTTTAATCAGAACGGAGGTATTAAATAAAGAGAAGAAAAAAACAGTTCTTTCGAGAGAGGAATCTGAAGCAAGATTGAGTCAAGCACATTATGTTGTGGAAGGCGCAAATTTGATTAGAAACGAGTATGGAAATAAATTATTTGCTGATTTCTTTTTCTTTATCACTGGATTTCATGGATTTCACGTTATTACTGGAATAATCATAAATATTATCGTATTTTTCAATGTATTAATTGGAACTTATGAAAAAAGAAAAAGTTATGAAATGGTAGAAAAAGTTGGTCTTTATTGGCATTTTGTCGATTTAGTATGGGTATTTGTATTTACTGTTTTCTATCTAGTTTAAATTAAAAAAACAATTATTATGGCACAAGAACACGTTTCTAATACAGGCAGAATCTGGAAAGTTTTCGGAATATTATCGGCTGTTACAGTAGTAGAAGTTTATCTAGGTATATTGAAGCCTGATTTTCTGCATATGAATAATTTTTTAAGTATGAGCTTACTTAACTGGATATTCTTTGCTCTTACGATTTACAAAGCCTATTACATAGTGTATGCATTTATGCACATGGAAGGCGAAAAAAAATCCTTAAGAAGTGCAGTTTTGCTTCCGTTAATTATTTTGATATTATATTTACTCTTCATTCTTTTGACAGAAGGGGATTATATTTACGAGGTTTTTAAAAATTCTAGCATTAAATGGAATTTTTAACAATATATTAATTCAAAAAGAGGGTACGCATTGCGTGCCTTTTTTTATTTTTGTCCTTTAACAGTAATACTATAATGAAAAAAAACATTGTTCTCTTTGCTCTTTTTATTTTACCTATAGCAGCGTATCTTTTTTTTGCTTCCGGTGTAAACAGTTTTACAAAATTACCTACTGTAACTCCTCATACTGCTGATTTTGGAAATTGGGAATCTTTAGATGGTAAAAAAGTTAGTTTGAATGGAAAAGTAACTATTCTTGGTTTTTCAGGAACAGAGCTTTTAAAAAACAGAGGAAATCTTTTCAATTTAAATCAAAAAATCTATCAAACCTACCATAAGTTTAAGGACGTTCAGTTTGTAATGGTTTGTCCTATTGGAACTCAAAAGGATGCCAAAAAAATTATTGATGCTTTCTCCCCCTTTACAGATGTGGCAAATTGGCATTTTGTATTTGCATCACCAGATGAGATAAATTCGTATTACTCCCAATTGAAATTAGTGGGTAAATTGGATGATAAATTAGGGACCCCTAAAGTATATATCCTTGACAAAAATAGAAATCTTCGTGGCAGAAAATTAGTAAAAGATGGCAAAGAGGGCTATAATACGTTTCACCCAGCGGAGTTAAGTAATGAAATGCTTGATGATTTTAAGGTTATTTTGTATGAGTATCGCGCAGCGCTTAAAAAAAACAATAATGCTACCAGAAAAATCTAATTGTATATAGTATGTTTAAAAATAAAGCTTATATAGGAATTTCCTTTATTATTTTAATTTTTGGAATTTACGCAGTTCCGAAAATTGTAGAAAGAATTAAAAATGACAAAGTGGTTCAAGGTCAGAGACTTGACAGGGTAGTTCCAAAGACCGCAGATGATGATAAATTAATCAAAATTGGCCCAGCTCCTAAATTTGAATTAATAAATCAGGATAACCAAAAAGTAACGAACGAAACCTACAAAGGGAAAGTGTATGTGTTAGAGTTTTTCTTTACGACCTGCCCTACAATTTGTCCAAAGATGAATGAAAGTATGCTTCTCATCGAAAAAAAGTTTTTTGGCAATCCTAATTTTGGTATCGTTTCAATTACTATAGATCCTGAACATGATACTGCCGCAGTGCTGAAAGCGCATTCTAAATTGTTAGGAGTAACCTCTTCAAATTGGAATTTTTTGACTGGAGATAAAGCATATATTTTTGATCTTGCAAACAAAGGTTTTAATCTTTATGCGGGTGAAAACAAAAAAGTAGCCGGTGGATTTGAGCATTCTGGATTATTTGCCTTAATCGATAAAGATGGAAATATCCGTTGTAGATATGATGAGTTTGGGAATCCAATTTTATATTATGATGGTTTAGATAAAAAAGGCGTTAGAAACATGCAACAAGACATCAATATTTTATTAGAAGAGTAAATGGAAAACAGGTCTTTAGAACAAAAATACAATAAGCTTATCATTGCGGTGTCCATCTTAATACCGATTGTTGTTGCCATTCTTTTTGGAGTAAAACTTAAAGATTTTGGATTCAATGTTGAGCCTCTTTCTTTTTTACCTCCAATTTACGCTACAACAAATGGAATAACAGCACTTTTGTTGATTGCTGGTGTTGTTGCGATAAAGAACGGAAAAAGAAAACTACATGAAAGGTTTTTGACTGCTGCAATTGCATTATCAGTTGCGTTTTTGGTGATGTATGTTGCCTATCACATGACTTCTGATTCGACAAAATTTGGAGGAGAAGGAGCTATTCGGTACGTATATTTCTTTATATTGGTTACCCATATTGTTTTGTCAATAGTTATCATTCCTATGGTTTTGATTACCTATGTGAGAGCTTTGGGACAAGCTTTTGACAAGCATAAAAAAATCGCCAAAATTACTTTTCCAATTTGGTTGTATGTCGCCGTTACTGGAGTAGTTGTTTATTTAATGATTTCACCTTATTATGTATATTAAATCTAAGAATAAAATGTTTAGATCCAAGAATAAAATTCAGAAGTTAAGTGTTTATGCCTTTCTTTTGGTTTTAAGTCTGTCATCGCTACCTGCAAATGCACAATGTTCCATGTGTCGCGCTGCTTTGACAAGTGAAGGAAACACAAAGAAAGCAGAAGCTGTAAATGACGGAATTGTTTACTTAATGGTAATTCCTTATATTCTAGTTGCAGGGATTGGATATGCTGTTTATCGAATGAAGAAGAATAAATCAAGTTAAGCAATTCCCTGTTTTACAATTCAAAATTATTTTAATCCATTTACGGATACATTGACGTTTCCTTTTACTTTTATAAAGGCTATAATAGCCTGATTAGTCAATTGGATTTTTTGGAATTCAATTTCCTCCATTTTGCCATTTACAAATACACCTTGCATGGGAGAATAATTTTGTAAATACGTCATCATGCTTTTTTGTCCTTCTTCAAGATTTGTTTTTATAGAATACTGACAACTTTGCTCTATTTTTTTTAAAACAAGCCCTTGAGCCAACCAATTCGCAGTTTGCATCAATTTATTTTTGGTGTCTAAAGCATAGTCTAACTGATCAAAATGTACTTCTTTAGTTTTGTCGTTATATTTTGGAAAACCGGCTAAATAAATGGTTCCATTTACTGATCCTAATACATCTAAAGCAATTATCATTTTTCCTTTTTTGTGCCAAATTTCCACCTTTTGAACTCTTACTTTCTTAGAGCCAGAACCAAACTCTTGTCCGGCAAAATTCTTTGTCATTATTTTTGAAGCTTCCTGATAGGTCGAAATAGCTACGATATTGGCAGTGATTTCTTGCGGTATTTTAGTAACTGATTTTAAAATAATTTTACTTGCATTAAATTTAGATTCCGGTTGTTTTCCTATTAATGTTTCCATGTTGCATTTCATTCCCATGTCTAATACAAAGGTGTCATTTTTTAGTTTTGCATTGGTAGCATAAATTTCAACGGGTACAATCCGAAGCCAACTTTCATAAGTATCATTCATTAGAAAAGGAGTGCAAATTTTCTCTAAAGCAGCCAAAACATTTGGTTTGAAATCCATTGATTTTGCGATAGCCGCATCAATTTTATTTTCAATTTTAGATTTGAAAAGTTTTACTCCCGGATTGATTAAGTATGTAACTGGAACATTTTTTCCAAAAACCATCATCGTAGGACTTTCGTTCCAATCCAGAGATTTTATTTCCGTTTTTGTATTTAGTTTCCAATTTGTCAAAGCCACATCGCTTACTAAAGTCACAATGCCATTCAAATAGAATTCGCGGATGTCATACATTTCGATTCCCATTTTTTTTGTGCCGATTCGATATTTCACAACCGCTTTTAAAGGCAAAATAGTTTTTATTTTTTCTCCTTTGTCAGAAACAATAGTGATGGGTGCTTGTTTCCAAACTTTCATTTCTATGTCGTCGTCTTCAATGGTGTTGTCTTCGTAAATGAGTCCGTTTAGTGCTGAATTAGTTTGGTTTTCAATGTCTTTTAATTTGACACTAATCGGTAAATTTATATACGAAGGAATATTTTCATAAACCAAAGGTGTTGCGTCGTCTGGTTCAGGTTTTAATGTAGCTATCTTGTTTGTAGACGTACAGCCTGAAGCAAATATACCGATGAGTATCCCAAGAAGAATTCGAGAAAAAATTTGCATTGTAGTTTAATTTAAGTAAACAAAATTAATAAAAGAATTCTTTTATCGTCAATTTTTGTAACAAATGCTAATTTCTAATGTCTAATTGTTTTAAGAGTAAAATATTTTCGTGGAATCTCATCAATTTTTATTATAAAAAGTTAAATTTGTTTTGCAGCTATACTGCGCTTTTATTCAAAAATATATGGAAAAAAGAAGTTTTCTTAGTTTAATAGTCATGCTGGTTTGTAATATAACAATTCAGGCGCAATCTAAAAAGTGGACATTAGAGGAGTGTGTGACATACGCCATACAAAATAATATTTCCATCAAACAATCCGAATTGGACTCAAAAATGGCATTAATCGACAAAAAAAGTGCCGTTGGTAGATTTCTTCCTTCTCTTAACGCCAGTGCTTCTCATTCTTGGAATATTGGTTTGAACCAGGATATTACCACGGGTTTACTTCAAAATAAAACGACTCAGTTTACTTCTGCTGGTGCAAATGTTGGAATTGATATATATAGCGGATTACAAAATCAGAACACATTGCGTAAAGCGAACCTTTCGATTGTAGCAGCTAAATATCAATTGGTAAAAATGAAAGAAGATATTGCTTTGAATGTTGCTAATGCTTTCTTGCAGGTTCTTTTTAACAAAGAAAATTTAAAAGTACAAAAAGAACAATTGAGAATCAACGAAAAACAATATGCCCGTTCGGAAGAATTAGTCAAAGCGGGTTCAATTCCTCGTGGAGATTTATTAGATGTCAAAGCTACTCTAGCATTAAACAACCAAAATGTTATAACGGCTGAAAATTCCTTGTTGATTTCAAAATTGAGTTTGTCTCATTTACTACAGTTAAAAGATTTTGAAAATTTTGATGTTGTTGATGATACTGATGTTAAAGATGCAAACAATATTATGGCACAAACACCAAGTGCTATTTATGAAAAAGCTTTTGAAGGAAGAACTGAACTTAAAATTGCCAGAACTAATCTAGAGATTGCTGAAAAAAATGTAGCAATTGCTAAAGGGGCTTTTCAGCCTACTTTACAAGGGTTTTATAGTTTTAATTCCAGGGTTGCTTATAGTGACAGAGTGACGGGCGTTATACCTAATGCTTCAAATCCTACATCAATTGTTGGGTTTGTAGAAGGCACAAATCAAAATGTTTTAAGCCCTAATTTTACTAGAGTATTAGGAAATCCAGCACCATTTTTTGATCAATTCAATACTAATAAAGGGCAATCTTTTGGGATGCAGTTATCGGTTCCGGTTTTTAATGGATTTTCGGCACGAAATAATGTAGAGCGATCTAAAGTAAGTTTAGAGCGATCAAAAATTGCTGTTGAACAACAAAATTTAGATTTACAAAGGAATGTTTATACCGCTTTTGCCGATGCCAAAGGGGCTTTAAATGCTTACGAATCTTCAGTTGCTGCACTTGAAGCCAGACAAGGGGCGTATAATTATGCTACAGAAAAATATTCGGTAGGTTTAATGAATTCCTTTGATTTTAATCAATCACAAACATTACTGACTAATGCACAATCAGAAGTTCTTAGAACGAAATACGATTATATCTTTAAAATTAAAATATTAGAATTCTATTTTGGAATTCCTCTTATCAAAAACTAATTTATCATGTCAAAGAAAACAATTTATATTTTAATAGGTGGAGCAGTAGTAATCATTGCAAGTCTTATAATTCTTTCAAAAACTGGAGTCATCGGTAATAAAGATAAGGGAACTGAAGTTGAAATCGCCCAAGTCATCCCTACAACTATTGTTGAAACAGTTTCGGCTACCGGGAAAATTCAACCGGAAATTGAAGTTAAAATTTCATCAGAAGTATCAGGAGAGATTATTTCTTTGAATGTAAAGGAAGGTCAAGTGGTAAAAAAAGGAGATTTATTGGTTAAAATTAATCCAGATTTATATACCTCAGGTTACAATCGTTCGGTTTCTAACCTTTCAGGAACCAGAGCAAATTTAAGCCAAGCAGATGCCTCTTTCAAAGAATCAAAATCCAATTACGACAGGAACAAAACCTTATTCGAAAAAGGAATTATTTCTAAATCGGACTGGGACAAAGCTACTGCCTCTTATGAAGTTGCAAAAGCAGCCAAGCAAACGGCTTATTTTAATGTTCAAAGTGCTTCGGCAACTGTAAATGAAGCTAAAGATAATTTAGGTCGTACTACAATTTATGCTCCTGCAGACGGAACGATTTCAATGTTAAACGTAGAATTGGGAGAACGCGTTTTAGGAACACAGCAAATGACAGGAACGGAAATCTTGAGAGTAGCCAACTTGAATAATATGGAAGTTGAAGTTGATGTTAACGAAAATGATATTGTAAAAATTAAAGTGGGAGACGAAGCAAATGTTGAAGTAGATGCGTATTTAAAAAAACAATTTAAAGGAATCGTAACTAGTATTTCAAATTCAGCCAGTTCAGCCTTAACTGCGGATCAAGTGACTAATTTTAAAGTTAAGATAAGAATTTTAAAAGAATCCTACCAAGATTTATTAGAAGGGAAACCAGAAGCCTATTCGCCTTTCAGGCCAGGAATGACTGCGACTGTAGATATTATTACGCAAACAAAAAGCAATGTGTTGTCAGTGCCAATCAGTTCAGTTGTTATAAAATCAGATACTGCGGCTGTAAAAGAGATTAAAGTAGTTGATTTAAATGAAGAACAAAAAGGAGCAGCACCTAAAAGTGATAAGAAGTTTGAATGTGTGTTTGTTAAAGTGGGGGATAAAGCCAAAATCAGAATCATTAAAACGGGTATCCAAGATGATGCTAATATTGAAGTTCTGACGGGTCTTAAAAAAGGAGATGTTGTCATCACCGGACCTTATTCAACTGTGACCAAGGATTTGAATTCAGGAGATAAGGTGGCAGTAAAGACGGATAAAGAAAAAGGAGAAAGTAAAAAGTAACCTATATCGTTAACAATTTTGAAATCACAATCATAAAATATAATTTTGTGATTGTGATTTTCAATTTAAAATAAAAGCTGAATTTGGACTATATATTAAACATCGAAACTGCAACTAAAAACTGTTCTGTTGCTCTTGCAAAAGAAGGTAAAACGATTGGTTGCAAAGAAATGGCAGAAGAAGGATATTCGCATGCAGAACGGCTTCATGTTTTTATTGAAGAAATTATAAAAGAAGCAGGGATTGCGCTTAAAGACCTATCAGCTATTGCCGTAAGTCAAGGGCCTGGTTCCTACACGGGATTGCGAATAGGCGTTTCTGCCGCTAAAGGACTTTGTTACGCATTAGATATTCCTTTGATTGCGGTAGATACGTTACAGACTTTGGCTTCCCAAGTGACGGTTTCCAGTGGATTGATTATACCCATGATTGATGCAAGAAGAATGGAAGTGTACAGTGCGATTTTTTCTCCAACTTTAGAAAAAAAACGAGAAATTCTTGCTGAAATTATCGATGAAAATTCATTTGGAGACCTAAAAGAAACCCTTTATTTTGTAGGTGATTGTGCGGAAAAGTGCCAGTCAGTATTAAATAAAGATAATTATGTTTTCCTAGAGAATATAAAATATCCTTCGGCTAAAGAGATGAGTACGTTGAGCTACGAAAAGTTCAAAAGAAACGACACGGTTGATGTTGCTTATTTTGAACCCTATTATCTGAAAGATTTTATGATTACTGCGCCAAAGAAATAGAGTGCAATTTTACTTTGAAAGTGTTATTACGACCAATCAGCGGACTATTTTTTAGAAGATTCTTTTACAAAAGGCTGAATAATAATTCCTGCTGTATCAAACGCTTGTTTGCAATTTTCTAAAGTGTCAGCATATACACCCCAAAAATCTTGACTTTTTGCCCACGGTCTTACCGCTAACTGAATAGCAGTGTCGGTCAGGTTTTTTACCGAAACTTCTGCAGCGGGGGTTTGCAATACTTTTGGGTTGTTTTGTAAAACAGCAGTAATGATGTCTTTGGCTTCTTTGATGTTTGTGTCGTAGGAAATTGCAATAGTCAAATCAGCTCTTCTGATTTTTTCCATCGAGTAATTGATAATATTTCCATTGGATAGCGAACCATTTGGAATAAAAATAGTTTGATTGTTAGCTGTGATTAATTTGGTTACAAATATTTGTATTTCGCTGACAGTTCCAGTCACGCCTTGTGCTTCGATTGTGTCGTTCACTCGAAATGGTTTGAATAGAATAATTAGCATTCCACCGGCAAAATTAGATAAAGAACCTTGAAGTGATAAACCCACCGCAAGCCCCATTGCGCCAAGAATAGCAACAAAAGATGAGTTTCCAACCCCTAATTTTTCAATGAAAGTTACAAATAATATCACTCTTAATACCCAAAGTAAGATATCAGCAAGGAATTTAGTTAATGTTGGTTCTAAATTTCTTTTAAACATTACTCTTCTTATAAATCTATTTATTAGCCTAATGGCATAAAGCCCAACAAATAGAATAATTAAAGCAGAAATCAATTTTGGGGTATAGTCAATTAATACTTTTAGAAAAGTATTGGTATAATCAGAAAGTTGGTCTGGATTTAAATTCATTTTTTTGTATATTAAAAAACCTTCTCATAGGAGAAGGTTAAATACAAAAATACAATTTATTTTTTTTAAAATAAATTAATCAACGCCTTTTTCTGGTTTATTTATGGTTTCTTCAGCAATTTTTTTCACTTCTTCGTTGGCATCGTCTGCAAACGACCCTGCTTTTTCTTTTACGGATTCCACAGTATCTAAAACAACAGTTTTAGTTTCATCAGCTAAATCTTCTGCTTTGTCAGTTGTAATTTCAATTTTTTCTTTTGTATTATCTACTGCGTTTTCTATAGCATCTCCTGCTTTTTCAGAACATTCACTTATTGCTTCTTTAGCATTGACGACATAATCCCCTGCTTTTTCTATAGCTGGTGTTGCAGTTTCTTTGGCTTTTTCAAAAGTGTCTTCTACAAAAGTTTCGGCTTTTTCAAGATAAGGTGTTGCAGTTTCTTTGGCTTTTTCAAAAGTGTCTTCTACGAAAGTTTCAGCTTTTTCAAGATAAGGTGTTGCAGTTTCTTTTGCCTTTTCAAAAGTATCTGCTACGAAAGTTTCGGCCTTTTCAAGATAAGGAGTTGCAGTTTCTTTTGCCTTTTCAAAAGTGTTTGCTACGAAAGTTTCGGCCTTTTCAAGATAAGGAGCCGCAGTTTCTTTTGCTTGCTCAAACGTAGTTTCTGCTTTGTCCGCTAACTCACTAGCTGTTTCTTTAGTTGAGCCAAATAATTTTTTAAAAAATGAAGATAGTCCCATAATGTTTTATTGATTAGACTTGTGAAAGTAATCATTTTTCCTATGATTAATTTATTTAAAGCATTAATAATTTACTGATATTCAGTATTTGAAGTAAGATCTGATTTGTTTTTGGCACCAATGGAATAGTACTTCTTGATTGTTTTTTGTATGCCCACTAAAACAACAATGGGAATATACAGACTGTTTGTTTTTGTGTACTGGTTAAAGCTAGTGCTTCACAAATGGTTGTTTCTTTGTTCTTCTAGTGTATTTAAAATTCAAACCTGTCCAATTTGAGGATGCTGAGATATAAGGATGTTGTTGGGGTTATGGTGAACAAGGAAGAATGATTTTTAAAAACAACAAAGCGCTTCAGTTGAAACGCTTTGTTGTTTTTTAATTTCGCTATTCGAGTTGAAACGTTAATTTCAAATTTACTCTGAATTCGGTAATAGCACCGTCACTAACTGTTGCACTTTGTTCATGAACATAGATGGAACGGATGTGTTTTACTGATTTTGATGCTTTAGCAACTCCTTTTCGAGCTGCATCTTCCCAACTTATTTCTGAGCTGGAAAGTATCTCAATTACTTTTAATACTGATATAATTTATAGTTGTTAAGTTAGAGATTAAATATACCTTTTTTATTGGTCATAGAAATAGTTTAAAACTATGCACTTTAGTGCATTTCCCTTTCAGGTTCTAAAAAAATCAACCGCAGATTCGCAGATTTTTTTTTTAGGTTATAATAAATCTGTGAATCTGCGGTTGATTTTTATTATTATAACCGTGGAGACTTTCAGTCTGCTAAACCAAAACTATGGACTTTCAGTCCATGGTGGTTTATTTAAAACTTTTATTTAAAATAGGATTTATTTAACTTAACAATTTATCTATCAGTTAATTACGTGTTTTGTTGTTTATGCATTTATTGCTTCCACCTTAATTCCTTCGTCATTCAACATGCTTTTTAGCATGTTTTCGATACCGCTTTTTAATGTGAAAGTTGAAGATGGACAACCGCTGCAAGCACCTTGTAAGATCACTTTTACGGTTTTGTAATTTTCATTGTAGGAATCAAAAGCAATATTCCCACCGTCAGCTTGTACTGCCGGTTTTACATATTCTTCTAATATGTTAATGATTTGTTGGGAAGTGACATCCAGATTATCAAATTCTTTTGCTTTAATCGTTTCCTCAGCAGTTACTGTCGCAACATAATTCTCATCTAAAACTGTCCCTCCGTTTTCAATATATTGTTTGATGAAACTTCTCAATTCTAAGGTTATCTCTTGCCACTCATTGATTTCATATTTGGTTACAGAGATATAATTCTCATCAATAAAAATTTCTTTTACATAAGGAAATTTGAAAAGTTCTTTTGCTAAAGGTGAAGCAGCGGTTTGATCAATGTTTTTGAATTCTATAGCATTTCTAGTTAGCATTTTGCTTACTACAAATTTTAATGCCGCAGGATTTGGTGTGGATTCACCATAAACGGTTACGGGCTTTTTTTTAGTTTTATTTTCATCAATAGTGATGATTATTCCGCCATCGGCTACAAATTTTTCTATTTGTTCTGCTACGGCATCTTTTACATCTTCCCATTCAACAATGCTGTACTTCTCGATTGCGATAAAATTTCCTGAAATATAAATTGTTTTTACAAAGGGCAGATAAAATAACTGCTGTGCCAGCGGAGATGTTTTGGCTTCATCAATATTTTTGAATTCAAAACTTTCGTTTTGAGTTATAAATTCTTGAAATTCAAACTTTAGTATGGTTGGATTTTGTGTCTCTTTTATGGTGACTTTGTTCATGGCTTTTGAAATTTTCACAAATTTACTAAAGTTATTTTCTATGAATACCTATATTTGATATTTTAATGAATAAATTAACTTTAGTTTAATTTCTAGTGTTAGCTTTTCCTCTTTTTCGAATTTCTGGTGTTAGATTTTCTCATTTTTTTTACTAGTGATGTTTATGAAATTTAGATTTTTACTTCTTTCTTTTTTTATGTACCAGTATTCTTTTTCACAAGAAGGAATTGCGGTATATTCAGACTATCTTTCTGATAACTATTATCTGATTCATCCTTCAATGGCTGGAGCTGCTAATTGTGCTAAATTGAGGCTCACTGCGCGAAAACAATGGTTTGATCAGTCAGATGCTCCGCAAATGCAAACTTTAAGTTTTAATGGTAGAGTAGCAGAAAAATCTGGTGCAGGAATAATTGTTTTCAATGATAAAAATGGGTATCACTCCCAAAAAGGAGTAAAATTTAGTTTTGCGCATCACATTATGTTTTCCAGAAATGAAATCGATTTAAATCAATTGTCTTTTGGTGTCAGTGCGGGATTAATCCAAAGCCAATTGGATCAAACTAAGTTTTTGCAATCAGGAGATTATGACCCTTTTGTTGACGGGTCTATTGTAGTAAAAGATTCTTATTTTAATGTAGATATTGGTGCTTCGTACAATTTTTTAGATTTTTATGCACATGCAACGGTTAAGAATGTTATAGAAACTAGAAGAGAAATCTATTCGGAATATGAAAGTGATAATTTAAGAAAATATTTATTGAGTGCGGGATATATTTTGGGAAATCGAGAAAAAATGACATGGGAACCATCTATTTTATTTCAATTAGTTGAAAAAACTCAAGAAAGAACGATAGATGTTAACTTAAAAGCATACAAAGATTTTGACTTTGGAAAACTTTGGGGCGGATTATCCTACAGAAGAAGTTTTGATGGTGCTAAATATATAAATGGCAGTAGTGTGTCTGTTCAAAAATTACAATATTTCACTCCAATTGTTGGAGTTAACTACAATAATGTCATGTTTGCTTATACTTATTCGCAGGTAGTTGGCAATGTCAAATTTGACAATGGTGGTTTTCACCAAGTCACGCTAGGAATCAATTTGTTTTGCAAGCGTGAAAAATATGACTGTAACTGTCCTGCAATTAATTAATTAATTTATTTTTACTATGCTAATTAAATCTGTTAACGGTAAATCACCTTCTATTCCAGAAGATTGTTATATTGCCGAAAATGCCACTATTATTGGTGAAGTTTCTTTTGGAGAAAGTTGTAGTGTTTGGTTCAACGCTGTGATTAGAGGCGATGTGAATTTCATCAAAATTGGCGATAAAGTAAATATTCAGGATGGAGCGGTAGTTCATTGTACCTATAAAAAACACCCAACAATTATTGGGAATAATGTTTCTATAGGTCATAACGCTATTGTACATGGTTGTACTATTCATGACAACGTATTAATAGGAATGGGGGCTATTGTGATGGATAATTGTGTAATCGAAAGTAATTCTATTGTAGCTGCCGGCGCTGTAATCACTCAAAATACAGTTGTAGCATCTGGTACAATTTGGGCGGGAGTTCCTGCTAAGAAAGTGAAAGATATTGATCAATCTAACTTTGCTGGTGAAATCGAACGCATTTCAAATAATTATGTGATGTATTCGAGTTGGTTTAAAGAAGAATAGATACTGCTTTTTTAAAATTTTTTTTGTTCTACAACATATTTGTTTTCTAAAATTTCAGTCAAAACTTTTGGATTTGTATTGCTATAGAAAATGGGTTGACTATTTTCAACTGATGAAAAACCTACTTTTTCGCGTAGTATTTTTTGAGTCTGTTTAGCTACGGCTTGGCCAGAATCGATAATTTGAATGTGTTCTGGGAGTATTTTTTTTATTTGAGGAATCAAATACGGATAATGACTACATCCTAAGACTAAATAATCGATATTGGCCGCAATCATTGGAGTGAGATAGGAGTAAAGTAGCTTTGTCATTTCCGGTGAATTGATTTCGCCATTTTCAATTAGCTGCACCAAGCCATGGCCTACTTGCTCAATTATTTTTGTGTCATGGTACTTTTCTGTAGTCTTGTTAAAAAGTTCACTATTCAGGGTTCCTTGTGTAGCTAAGATTCCTATTATTTGTGTTTTAGAATGCGTAACCGCTGGTTTTATTGCTGGTTCAATTCCAATAAATGGAATGTCGTATTTAGCTCTTAATTCTTTTATTGCATTTGTTGTTGCCGTATTACAAGCAACTACAATTAACTTGCAATTCATCTCAAGAAGAAAATCAGTATTTTTTATGCTTAGTGCAATAATCTGTTCCTTTGATTTTTGCCCGTAAGGCGCATTTTTACTGTCTGCGAGGTATATGGTTTTTTCATTGGGCAGCAAGTCATGAATTGCTGACCAAATAGAAGTTCCGCCAATACCGGAGTCAAAAATCCCTATAGGTTGATTATTACTATTCATAAAAACAAAGTTAAGTGCTTGTTATTAATTTTCCTAAAAATTATTCTAACAAAAAAAAACTGCTCAAAACTATTTAGTAGTGAGCAGTTTTTATATGATCTCTGATTTTTTTAGAAACCTAAGTCTTTTTTTACATCAGCAGTCAAGTTTGTACCGTCAGCAAGTAAAAGAGTAGAAC
>JAGOJA010000100.1 GCA_017995345.1 Flavobacterium sp. | reverse complement strand
TTTTTTACAGGAGAAGAAAAAGGATTGTTAGGTTCTAAACATTTAGCCCAAAAACTCAAAGCTCAAGATTTTAAATTGTACACTCAATTCAATATCGAAATGATTGGTGTGCCTATGAAGAGAGATTATTTAGCGTATGTTACTGGTTTTGACAAATCCAATATGGCAGCAAAAATCAACCAATATACTGGAAAAAATACGATTGGTTTTCTTCCAAAAGAAGCCGAATTTCAATTGTTTTACAGGTCCGATAACTTTCCTTTTTATAATGTTTTTAAAGCGCCTTGTCAGTCTGTAAGTACGTTTGATTTTGAGAATTTTGAATTTTATCATCATGTTTCTGATGAATTTGAAGCGATGGATATTCCGCACATAACTACTTTTATTCGAGAACTGTTGCCTGCTGTAACGCAAATGGCCAACACGCCAACCCAAGAAATAATCATGCTTAAATAGTCTGCGTAACGCTTTGATTCATATCGTAAGCTAAAATTAAGTACTCGTTGTTGTTGAATTGAAATTCTTTGATAATTGTCCATTTTAGTTTTTCGGTATGTGCTTTCGTAGACGGAATATTAATTTTGTTGATAAAAGTCAAGCTTAACGGATATTTACTTTTCATATTTATTCTCATGAATTCAAAAAAAGGCGTTATCAATCCTTTTCCTCGATAGTCTTGGTGAATACAAATAGGGCCATATTGAAAACTGTTCTTTGTGGTGAAATCGAAATCTAAAAAAATGAGTTCAGGCAGTAATGAAATCATGTGATTGAAAATGGGCCACTGATGGAAGAAATCCCAACTCCCTGCAAAAATGTATGCGATGATGTGGTTGGTATCTTTAGCAATAAACAATTCTTCTTTTTGAATTACTTCGGTTAGTTGTTGAATCGTAAACGGAGTTGTAACAAATCCAGCAGTTTTTTCTTCTTCGGATAAGTTAGCTACAAGATACAATTCCTGTAATGCCAATACACCTGCAATGTCAATCAGTTTTGCAATTTCAAATTGTATGTTTTGTGTTATTTTCTTGGAATTCAGAGGTTAATTTACGTACTCAAAAATAAGTAAAATTATAGTTTTTTTTAATTTTTATTACAGCAGCAATCCTTTTGCGTAAAGCTGTACAATTTTACTGTTTTTGCTTATTTTTGCTTTATGAAAAATATTATTATTACAGGAACGAGTAGGGGAATAGGATTTGAGTTGGCATTGCAATTTGCCAATGCGGGATACCAAGTGTTAGCCATTTCCAGGAAAATTCCTCAGGCTTTATTAGAAAACGAAAACATAACCTGTCTTTCAGTTGATTTATCCAATGAATCTGAATTGGAAAAAGTAAATGATTTTCTTTCTAAATCTTGGAAAAAAATTGACGCCGTCATTCATAACGCAGGAAGTTTATTGCTTAAACCTTTTTCAGAAACGACTCAAGAAGATTTTGAAAACATCTATAAAGTCAATGTTTTTGGCGTGGCCAATCTGACTCGAATCTGCTTGCCTTATTTACAAAAAGGAAGCCACGTAGTAACTATAAGTTCTATGGGAGGTGTTCAAGGAAGCTTAAAGTTTGCCGGATTAGCAGCTTATAGTTCTAGTAAAGGGGCTGTTATTACACTGTCGGAGTTGTTGGCCGAAGAGTATAAAGAACGTGGGATTTCTTTTAATGTTTTAGCCCTGGGTTCTGTACAAACAGAAATGCTAGCCGAAGCTTTTCCAGGCTATCAAGCACCAATATCAGCAGGTGAAATGGCAAATTATATTTATGATTTTACATTGACTGGAAATAAATATTTCAACGGTAAAGTGTTACAAGTTTCTTCTACGAATCCTTAACTTATAATTTCTAATTGTTTTGAGCGAAACCTTAGCCAGATATATTCCAGAACATGCGGTGAAACCCGTTTTCGAACTTATTGTTGCCAATCAAGTGCATCTTAAGATTGTCAACGAAAGGCAGACGCGTCATGGCGATTATCGAAAAAGGCTGAACGGAAAGCATGAAATAACAGTAAATTCAAACCTCAATAAATACAAGTTTTTGATTACGCTGATTCATGAAATCTCGCATTTGGTGGCTTTTGAAAAATTTGGTAGAAATATTAAGCCGCATGGGGTCGAATGGAAATATTCTTTTCAAATGCTGATGATTCCTTACATTCGTCCTGAGATTTTTCCGAATCATTTGTTGCCTTTGTTAGCGAGACATTTCAAAAATCCAACAGCTAGTAGCGATACCGATGCTACTTTGGCTTTGGCACTAAAACAATTTGACCAGCAAAACGATAAAAATTATGTATTCGAAATTCCGTATGGGAGCGTTTTTCGAATTCAAAATGGGAAAATTTTTAAGAAAATAGCAGTAAGGACCAAGCGTTTTGAATGTTTGGAAATGAGTTCTGGAAAGACTTATTTATTCAATCCAAATGCTGAGGTAGAGTTATTGAAATCAAGCTAGTCTTTAGTCTTTCAAATACGCTTCTCGTACTTTTTTAAATAAATTTGAAGAATAAACAAAAGCAACAACGGCTTCGTTATCCGTTTTGAAGATTTCTTCTTTGCTTCCCTGCCAGGCTTTTAAGCCGTCTTTTAAGAATAAAATATTATCACCAATTTCCATAACTGAGTTCATATCGTGGGTATTGATAACGGTAGTGATGTCGTATTCTTCGGTGATTTCTTTGATAAGATTATCAATCAAAATTGCTGTATTTGGATCTAGTCCAGAGTTAGGTTCGTCGCAAAATAAGTATTTTGGTCGGTTTACAATCGCGCGGGCAATCGCTACCCTTTTTTGCATTCCGCCCGATATTTGCGAAGGTAATTTATTATGTGCATCAGTAAGATTAACTCTTTTTAATACAAAGTCTACGCGTTCTTGAATTTTAGCTCTATTGTCCTTGGTAAACATTCGTAACGGAAATCCAACATTTTCGGCTACGGTCATGGAGTCAAACAAAGCGCTTCCTTGAAAAACCATTCCGATTTCGGTACGAAGTTCTCGTTTTTCACCCGCTTCTAATTCGGAATATATTCTGCCGTCAAAACATATTTGACCTGATTCTGGTGTGTGAATACCTAATAGGCTTTTGAGTAGTACTGTTTTTCCAGATCCACTTTGTCCTATAATTAGATTAGTTTTTCCAGTTTCAAAAACCGTCGAAATGCCTTTAAGGATTCTTTTGCCATCAAATGATTTTTCTATGTTTTTTACTTCTATCATGATCCTAGTAACAATTGCGTTAATATATAATTGAAAAGTATTATGGAAACTGATGTCCAAACAAAAGATACGGTACTAGCTTTACCTACTTCTAGTGCGCCGCCTTTCATGTAATAGCCATGAAATGAGGGTATAGTTGCTAATAACATGGCGAAAATCAATGTTTTTATAAAGGCATAAGCAACATGAAAAGGAATAAAATCCATTTGAGTACCATTTATAAATTCAGCACTTGAGATAAAACCTCCATAAACCCCAGCCATCCATCCGCCAAGAATACCAAGAAACATGGCTATACCAATAAGGAATGGGTACAACAATAGAGCAATTATTTTTGGAAAAACCAGGTAATTTAGTGCATTTACGCCCATTACTTCTAATGCGTCAATTTGTTCGGTAACCCTCATCGTTCCTATGCTTGAGGTAATGAAAGAGCCCATTTTACCAGCCATAATTACGGAGATAAATGTTGGTGCAAACTCTAATATCACGGATTGTCTTGTGGCAAAACCAATAAGATATTTTGGTATTAAAGGATTGGTCAAGTTTAATGCAGTTTGTATGGCTACAACACCTCCGACAAAGAAAGAAATAAAGGCTACAATGCCAAGAGAACCAATAATCAAGTCGTCAATTTCTTTGAAAATTAGACTTCTCATCACAGACCATTTGGTTTGTTTGTTGAAAATTTCTTTTAGCATTAGGAAATATCTTCCTATTTGCGTTATATATCGAATGAGCATCATAAGTTTTGCGAATATGGGCTAAATTACAAAAATTGTTAGGAGTTATCCCTTTTGATTTAGCGGTTTTTGATTTCTGGAGCTAAAAAAGCTTCTCTTTCATTTTTTTTAAACGGTACTTCCGTATGAATTTTGCCTGTTCTTCTGTTACTAATAAAGGTGTTTTAGCTGCTTTTGCTTTCCAAAAACCTTTGATGTAATCTAAAAAAAGTAGCGGTTTCTTTTTCATCATGGCCAGTTTTGTCGAAGCAATGGCGGTAATTATAAAACCATAACCTAAAGTGTAAAAAGCTTCACCCTGTTTATAGCGTGCTGTTTTATTATAATTTGCACCCGTTGGTTTTAGATGTTTTACATGTAAAGACGTATCAGTTACTACTTTCCAATTGTAGAATTTACAAAGTAATTCGTCAACGGTGTCCCAGCCCATTTGTGGTTTTAAGCCACCCATTTGTTTGAAAGCTTCTTTTCTGTACGCTTTTAATGCGCCTCGAATATGGTCTTTGTCCGTTAGGTTTTCAAGAATCCAGTCGCCGTTTTTCTCGATATAGCAAAATCCGCCAACCATACCAATGGAAGCATCCGATTTAAAGTGCTTTTCAATAGTTTCAAAATAATTATTTGGAAAAATCAAGTCGGCATCTGTTTTTACAATGACATCGTAATTTTCGTCTAAGGTTTCAAATCCTGTTTGAAATGCCTGAATGACTTTACTTCCCGGTAAATGTATGGCGCTTGATTTTTTTTCGACTAAAGATATAAACGGATTTTCTTTAGCAAAAGCCGTTACGATTTCGGCAGTTTTATCCGTAGAATTATCATTGACAACTACTATTTTTTTTGGTAAAAGAGTTTGTGAAATCAAAGAATCTAAAGTTAAAGCGATTAAAGCTTCTTCGTTATGCGCCGGAATGACAATATAATAATTCATTATTTTATTTTTTCAGCGTAAACAATATAATACCGATTGGTAAACTTTCTCAATAAAGGACGAAGGCCAAATTTCTTTACGGGGTTGGTCCATTTTTTACGATCCATTATTTTCCAGCCTGTTTTTTCCAATAGCCAATCGAGTTGCCAATCTTCGAATTCGTGGTAATGTCTGTCCCACATGTCTATTTTGCTCCTGTAGGCTGGTGAAAACCACAAACGCATTGGTATCGATATAAAAAGTTTGTCTGATTTGATTTCGCTTAAAATTGTATACGGATTGAGCAAATGTTCAAAGATTTCGAAAGCGGTTACTACTTCTGTTTTTTCTTTTGAAAATACCGATTGGTCTTTGTCTAAGTCTTCGCCTGTTGTGTTTGTAACTGAAAACCCTTCGGATTTCATAATTTTAGAGAAAGGGTTTTCAACACCTAAATCTAAAATGGTATCTGAAGTGGAGACATGTTTTTTTAGAAATTTTAAAGTATGTTTGAATCTTTTGTTGGGAAACGTTTTTTCGTACATTTTTTTTTTGATTTTGCCGCTAGGGCACGAAGGCACAAATATAGTAATAAATGTGTTTTTTGGCATTGTTTTTTAGCCCGGATGGGAATGAAAATCCCGGAGCTTCAAAAAGTAGTTTTTCAAGGTGCAAAAAGCGACTAAAAGAAGCTTTTTTGCACCTTAGAAAAACAAGTTTTGTAGTGAGGAATTGTAGTGTACAGCCGGATTAGCTCCTTATTGCTGCAGTTCTCACAATGATTAATATCTGTAAATAAATGCGTTGATGTTCATGCCTGCTCCAACGGATGCAAAGAGAAGAATGTCGCCTTTTTTTATGGATTGGTTTTCAATTTCGCCACGAATTAACAGATCAAAAAGTGTAGGAACGGTTGCTACACTGCTATTTCCTAGTTCACGAATACTCATAGGCATAACATCTTTTGGAACAGGTTTGTCATATAGTTTGTAAAAACGGTCTATTATTGCTTCATCCATTTTTTCATTGGCTTGGTGGATAAGAATTTTTTTTACGTCATCAATTCCCAGTCCGCTTTTGTCTAAGCAACTTTTCATAGCCATAGGAACTTGACTTAATGCAAATTCATAGATTTTACGTCCATACATTTTAATATAGCGTATGTCTGGATCTAAATCTGGATTGTAGGATTTTCCAAAAAATAAGTAATTAGCTTCGTCAATGGCATAAGTGGCACTTTCGTAGGCTAGCATTCCAGTTTCATCGTCGGAAGCTTCGATAATAGAAGCACCAGCGCCATCAGAATAAATCATAGAGTCTCTGTCATGTGCATCAACTACTCTAGAAAGAGTTTCAGAGCCAATTACCAAACAGCGTTTTGCCATGCCAGATTTAATGAAAGCATTGGCTTGAAGCACACCCTCAATCCAGCCAGGACATCCAAAAAGGATATCGTAAGCGACGCATTTTGGGTTCTTTATTTGTAATTTATGTTTAACGCGTGTCGCAAGACTTGGAATCATGTCAGACTGGGTTGTGCCACATTTTACATCACCAAAGTTGTGTGCGAAGATAATATAATCAATTGTTTCCGGATCGATTCCAGCATTTTCTATTGCTTTTTGAGAGGCAAAAAAAGCTAAATCAGAGGAGGTTAAATGGTCCTCAGCATACCGCCTATGTTCGATTCCAGTAATTGCTTTGAATTTTTTAATTACTACGTCGTTAGGGTAAACAAAGGCAGAACCATCTTCATTCAAAAAAACATGTTCGCCAAAGTCAGTATTGCTCACTTTTATTTCAGGAATATAGCTTCCTATTCCAGTTATCTTTATTTTCATGGTGTTAATTTTCCAAATTATATGCTAATTTAATCATTAAAAATTTATTACACTCATAATATTTACTATGCGTGCATATAATTATGAAATAATAATTTATTGGCAAAAATATTGATTATTTTATTGCAAATTACAAAAAAATGTTGTGATGTTGATTTCTTAATTGTTGCAATGGATTAAAGAAATGATTAAAGAAATGATTTAAGATTTTTATGCATTCACAAATGAATTATTTCCTATTTTATGAATATGATTATTATAGGTTTAGTTCAAATTAAATTTTTTTGCCAAACCTGTATGGTTTTGTAAGTTTTTTTATATTTTTGGAAAATATAAAAACCAAAATTTAAAAATATGAAAAAAATTATTTTACTGTTTTCGATGATTTTGACTACATCATTTGTAGTAGCTCAGGCCGATGTGATTTCAAAGCATAGTGGAGAGAATGTAACTGGCAAAGTTGTCCGTGTTGATGAGTATACCGTTGTTTTTAAATACGATGGCGAGGATGCTGAAAATTCTATAGGAAAGTATGCAATTGAAAAAATTGTGTATGGTAAAAGTGGCAGGGTTGAAGATGTTACGGAGAAAATTGTTGTTTCAGGCGAAGCTGATTGGGAAAAAGTTGTTATACTTGAGGAGAAATCCTATATCGCCGGTTTAAAAAAAGTAGGTGATGTTAGAGGTAAAACAGGTCTGATTAATTTTCAAACAGGTAATACTGGCGACAAAAAAGCAGAAAAAAAGCTTAAAATGGCAGCAGCTGTTTTGGGTTGTCCGTTTATATTAATGACTGCTGACAAGACGACTGTTGGCGCAAATTCAAATCAATTAGGTGGGGTGCAAGCAATAAAGACAGGTTTGGGATATAAATACTAGACTTATAAATATTTTTTTAATAAAAACGCCTCAATAATTCGAGGCGTTTTTATTAAAAAAATATTTTAAATTTAACTTTCCATGTACGCTTCAATTGGCGCACAAGAACAAACTAAATTTCGATCACCGTATGCTTCATCAACTCTACGAACGGTAGGCCAAAATTTATTTTCGGCAATGTATTCTAAAGGAAAAGCTGCTTTTTCACGTGTGTATGGAAAACTCCAGTTGTCTGTGGTTACCATCATCAAAGTATGTGGCGCATTTTTCAGCACATTGTTTGGATTGTCTGATGTAGCGGCTTCGATTTCTTTGCGAATAGCAATCATGGCGTCACAAAAACGGTCTAGCTCTTCTAAGTTTTCGCTCTCTGTGGGTTCTACCATCAAAGTTCCAGCAACTGGAAACGAAACGGTTGGAGCATGGAAACCATAATCCATCAAACGTTTTGCAATATCAGTTACTTCGATTCCTTTTTCTTTAAACGGACGGCATTCCAAAATCATCTCGTGTGCTGCACGACCCATTTCTCCAGAATATAACGTGTCATAATGACCGTTTAATTTTTCTTTAATATAGTTTGCATTTAAAATCGCATATTGTGTTGATTGTTTCAAACCTTCTGCACCAAGCATGCAGATGTAACCATACGATATCAAACAAACTAATGCTGAACCCCAAGGTGCAGCCGAAATTGCCGTAATCGCCGTTGAACCTCCTGTTGGAATTACAGGATTTGTCGGTAAAAATGGAACTAATTGCGGAGCAACGCATATTGGTCCTACACCTGGTCCACCACCACCGTGAGGAATAGCGAATGTTTTATGCAGGTTCAAGTGACAAACGTCAGCACCAATAGTTGCAGGATTTGTTAATCCAACTTGTGCATTCATGTTTGCACCATCCATATATACTTGTCCACCGTTATCGTGGATTAATTGTGTGATTTCTTTAATTGCGCTTTCAAAAACGCCGTGAGTTGATGGATAAGTTACCATGAGACAAGATAGATTGGCTGCGTGCAAAATTGCTTTTTCACGTAAATCTTCGACGTCAATGTTTCCGTTTTCCAATGTTTTCGTAACTACCACTTTCATTCCTGCCATCGCTGCTGAAGCTGGATTTGTTCCGTGTGCAGATGATGGAATTAGGGCAATGTTTCTGTGGTGGTCACCCCTTGACTGGTGGTATGCGCGAATAACCATTAATCCTGCATATTCGCCTTGAGCACCTGAATTAGGTTGTAATGTTGTTCCAGCAAAACCTGTAATAACATTTAACTGTTGTTCTAATTTAGCCAACATTTCTTGATATCCTTGTGCTTGCTCTAGCGGTGCAAAGGGGTGCATGTTATTCCATTGTGCCATGCTCAAAGGCAACATTTCTGAAGCGGCATTTAATTTCATGGTGCAAGAACCTAAAGAAATCATCGAATGATTCAAGGCTAAATCTTTTCTTTCTAACATTTTGACGTAACGCATCAAAGCAGTTTCTGAATGATATTTATTGAAAACATCATGTTGCAAGAAAGTAGATGTTCTGTTTATGCTTTCAGGAAAATGATTGGTCTCTGATAAACTTTCAATTGTTGTTGCTTGTTTGTCATTTGCAGAAGCGAAAATGGCAACAATTTTATTTAAGTCAGCAATACTTGTTGTTTCGTTTAAAGAAATTGAAACCGAATTTCCGTCGATGTAGTAAAAGTTAACTTCATTTTTTTCGGCAATCGCTTTTATTTTTTTGGCATCAGCGGTAACAACAATGGTATCAAAAAAAGCAGTGTTGGTTTGTTGTATTCCTAGTTTTGCTAATTCGTTTGCCAATGTTACTGCAGATGCATGAACCTTGTTTGCGATATATTGCAATCCTTTTGGACCATGATATACGGCATACATTCCTGCCATAACGGACAATAAAACTTGAGCAGTACAAATATTTGAAGTCGCTTTGTCCCGTTTGATGTGTTGTTCACGGGTTTGCAAAGCCATACGCAAGGCGCGATTTCCATTCGTGTCAATCGTTACACCGATGATTCTTCCCGGCATACTTCTTTTATATTCTTCTCTTGTTGCAAAATATGCTGCATGTGGGCCACCATAACCTAACGGAATTCCGAAACGTTGTGTGGTTCCAAGAACTACAGCAGCACCCATTTCTCCTGGAGGAGTCAGTTTTGCTAAACTTAAAATGTCAGCAGCAACGGCTACTTTAATTTCATTTTTGGCTGCTTTGGCAATAAAATCGGCGTAGTCATAAACTTGTCCAAATTTCCCTGGATATTGAAGGATTGCTCCAAAATATTCCGATGAGAAATTAAATTCTTCATGGTTCCCAACTACTAATTCAACCCCAATTGGCGTAGAACGAGTTTGTAAAACGGATAAGGTTTGGGGTAATATTTCTTCAGAAACGAAGAATTTATTGGTGTTGCTTTTCTTTTGATCGCGTGTTCTTACGTCGAATAATAATGCCATTGCTTCTGCAGCGGCAGTTCCTTCGTCTAATAAAGAGGCGTTGGCAATTTCCATTCCGGTTAATTCGATAACCATTGTTTGAAAATTCAAAATGGCTTCTAAACGACCTTGTGCAATCTCGGCTTGGTAAGGCGTATAAGCAGTGTACCATCCTGGGTTCTCAAATACATTTCTTTGAATTACCGCAGGAATAATTGCTGCATTGTACCCTAAACCAATGTAGGATTGAAAAATTTTATTTTTATTCCCTAATTTTTGGATGTGATTTGCAAACTCATATTCAGTCATTGCGGGTTCTAAATCGAGGTCAGATTTTAAACGAATATCACTTGGAATCGTTTCTTGAATCAATTGGTCAAGTGTTGCTGCTCCAATTGTCTTCAACATGTGTTCTAGATCATTTTCTCTTGGGCCAACGTGTCTTAATGCAAAAGCGTCTGTTTTCATTGTATATAAAATGGGTTGTGTGTTTCTTGTTTCAAAAGGCTGTAAAATTAAATATTAATATGTGATTAATCGCCTTTTTTAACGTGATTTTCTGTGAATTTTTCAACTAAAAGTCATTCTTGTTAACACTTTGATTAATTTTGTCTAATGAGGTTTTTAAAACTAATTTTTGATTTTTATATTAATAGTAGTATTCACGTGGGTTTGTCTTGTTATGCTCTGGTGAGAATGACGCAACACATGTTCCATATTCCAATAGATGTGCCAGTTGCTCACTTTGCTTTTTTT
>JAGOJA010000174.1 GCA_017995345.1 Flavobacterium sp. | reverse complement strand
CTTTTTGGTTTTGTCCCCATCAGATAATGTCACTATATTTGTATTCATTATAAATAAAAATGAACAAACTAAAACAACGTTGGGGAGTCAAAACCAATTTGCAACTTACTATTATATTTATTGTTTTTGCAATAACTGGATCTGCATCGGCATGGTTATCAAAACCATTTTGTTTGTGGCTTGGAATTACAAATGAAGATTTAGGATATTGGTTTACTCCCGTTCGGCTACTTTTAATTTTCCCAATATACCAAGTACTTTTAGTGTCAATTGGATTTCTATTTGGGCAGTTTAAATTCTTTTGGGCTTTCGAAAAAAAAATGCTGAAACGCATGGGGCTTGGATTTCTCTTTAACGATTAACGAAAAAAAACGCATCGGATTAGGATGCGTTTTTGTCTCTAATTATATAATTATAAATCCAGGTTAAGGTAAACGTAGGAATAAAATCCGAAAAGGGCAAAATTTCTTCTAGAAAAGTAACTACCCCTCCCACCTTTCCAACAGTTCCTTTATACATCCAAGTCATTAAAAAACCTGCAAAAGGAGCCCATATCACATCTGAAAATTCACCTATTAGAGGAACGCTAAAAGAAAGCATTCCAATGGCATCAAACAGAATCCCTAAAACGAGATCTCTGGTTTTATTATTTACTGCGCTAACGGAAACTTGTTCTGCCATAGTATTTAGAGATTATTATTTTCGGAATATGTTACAAATCTAATGCCAATTATTTTTTGAGCTTCTCTTGGTATAATTTTTTCAATTTTTCAATTTTTGGCGTGATAACATAGCTGCAATATCCTTGTGTTTTGTTTTGGTTATAATAGTTTTGATGATAATCCTCAGCTACATAAAACGTTGTAGCTGGTGAAATCTTAGTCACAATTGGTTTTCCAAACGTGTTTTCAGTAGTCATCAAAGCTATATAATCCTCGGACAATTGTTTTTGGGACGGATTGTGATAAAAAATTTCGCTTCGGTATTGTGTCCCAATATCATTGCCTTGACGGTTCAATGTTGTAGGATCGTGTGTGGCAAAGAATATCTCCAGCAACTCACCAAAACTTATTTTATTAGGGTCAAAAGTAATTTCAATGGCTTCGGCATGACCAGTATCACCACTACTAATTTCTTGGTAGGTAGGATTCGCCGTATTTCCTCCTATATATCCCGAAACTACTTTGCTTACACCATCCAGCTGTAAAAACACGGCTTCGGTACACCAAAAACAACCTCCTGCAAAAGTTGCTACTTCCAATCCGTTATGTATTTCCATATTTTTTGTTTCTATACTTTTTGGTAAAATAACACTTTTTTCTTTTGCACAAGATGAAAAAGATAATAGTGCTAAAAAAATCCCAATTATTTTTTTCATAATTTATGATTTGAAACCAAATTTATTCAATAAATCGCAGTGAATATTCCTTCTTAACTAAAGTTTATACTTTGTCAAAGCAAAATAAATGGTGTTCCAATTCATAATTATTAAAATCTTTGTTTCTTTGTAAAAAGAGTTTTAAAATGATACAAGCCAAAAATCTACATAAATATTACGATCAACTACATGTTTTGAAAGGAGTTGATTTACATATTCAAAAAGGAGAAATAGTCTCAATAGTAGGTGCTTCTGGTGCCGGAAAAACGACACTTTTGCAAATTCTTGGTACTTTAGATAAGCCAAGTCCTAGCTTAAACGCAGCAAACGGATTGGAATTAAAAATAAATGGTCAAGACATTCTGACAATGAATGACAAAACCTTATCTAAATTCAGAAATTTGAATTTAGGTTTTATATTCCAATTTCACCAATTGTTACCGGAATTTACCGCGTTGGAAAATGTGTGTATTCCAGCTTTTATTGCTAATAAATCCAAAGTTGAAACAGAGGTTGAAGCCAAAAAATTGTTAACCTACCTGGGTCTTTCACATCGAATGGATCACAAACCCAATGAACTTTCTGGTGGAGAACAACAACGGGTAGCAGTAGCAAGAGCATTAATAAACAAACCAGCCATCATTTTTGCTGATGAACCTTCAGGAAATCTTGATACGGCTTCTGCTGAAAACCTGCATCAATTATTTTTCAAACTGCGCGATGAATTGGGACAAACCTTTGTCATTGTGACGCACAACGAAGAATTAGCCAATATGGCCGACAGAAAACTAATAATGGTAGACGGCTTGATTAGCAATTAAAAAGGTTAACCTTTATTTGAAACGACGAACTGCTTTAAACAGTACATTTTAAACAAAATGAATACTTCAGAACTCAAAGACTTTCTAGACGAAAAAGTCCTGCAATACAACACACTCGACTTTATAGAAAGTGATCCTATACAAATTCCGCATTTGTTTTCACAAAAAGAAGACATTGAAATCGCTGGTTTCCTCAGCGCCACTATTGCTTGGGGAAATCGCAAAATGATCATCAAAAATTCACAAAACATGATGGATTTGATGGGAAATACACCCTATGATTTTGTGATGTCACATACTGAAAATGATCTGGAACGATTGGAGTCTTTTGTACATCGCACGTTCAACGGGACTGATTTTGTCACTTTTATTAGAGCTTTGCAGCACATATACACTAATCATGGTGGTTTAGAAGCAGTTTTTAGCAAACATCAGGAAACGGATTCCATGCAAAAAAGCATTCATGAATTCAAGAAAATATTTTTCGAAATTCCTCACCTGAACAGAACCCAAAAACACATATCTGATCCCCTAAATAATTCGGCAGCAAAGAGAATTAATATGTACCTTAGGTGGATGATCCGTCAAGACAATAAAGGAGTCGATCTAGGAATCTGGAAAAGTATTTCACCGGCTTTCTTATCCTGTCCTTTGGACGTGCATTCCGGCAATGTAGCACGAAAACTGGGTCTATTGTCAAGAAAACAAAATGACAGCAAAGCCCTAGCAGAACTTGACATAAAACTGCGTGAATTTGATAGTACAGATCCTGCTAAATATGACTTTGCTTTATTTGGATTAGGTGTTTTTGAGGGATTTTAACGTAGTATGTCGAAAATATTTTTTTTAACTTTTTTTATTGTGTAATATTATAATACAAAACTCTGTGTGTCATGGATTTATTTATTTTATATCTAAAAAATTATATTATTCCGTTGCTACTGATAACAATAGTACTATCTATTTTTGTATTACTATTAAAAAGAATCCATTACGAACATTCGAAACCGTTCAGGCAAGATGTAACCAACAAAGCTGAGGATTTTTTGACTGAAATGATTCTCTCAAGATTCCATAAAAAGACAATCAATAAAAAGCTGTTAGAATTTAAAAAAGAAATTCCACTCCATAAATCCTGGTGTAAAAAACTCGTTATCAATGAAATGATTCGATTTAAACATAGTTTGAAAGGAAAAGCATCAGAATCTATACTTTTTTATTATCAAGCACTACACC
>JAGOJA010000099.1 GCA_017995345.1 Flavobacterium sp. | reverse complement strand
AAGTAATGAAAACAATAAGAATTAAGACTTTGAGACTCATCTCAAATTGTGAATATCTATTTTAGGAATCGTGTATTTCTTTTTGTTTAAAATCTATCTTTGACATCCTTAAAAAAAAAGAGATGAGCACAACTTGGTATGAATGCAAAGTAAAATATAGAAAAACGGACGAAACTGGAGCACAAAAGATGGCGAATGAACCGTATTTGGTAGACGCAATATCTTATACTGAAGCCGAAAGCCGAATTAACGAAGAAATGTCAGCATATATCAGTGAAGAGTTTAAAATCACGAATATAAAAGTGGCTAATTATGCTGATATTCACCCTTTTGAAAATGCAGACCGTTGGTTTCGATCCAAAGTTTCTTTACTGGCTTACGACGAAGAAAGCGGTAAAGAGCGCAAAACCAACATGTATTTATTGGTTCAGGCCAATGATGTAAAAGAAGCTTATGACAACACTGTCAGTGTGATGAAAGGCACGATGGGCGACTATACCATTCCAGCAATTTCGGAATCTGCTATTATGGATGTTTTTCCTTATTTCAGTGGGGAAGAAGGAGAACTGGAACAATTAGAAAAGTTTAATGCGCTCAAAGCGTCTAAACTGGAAGTAGTTACAGAAATAGAAGATCACATGGAGTTTGAAACCGCTATGGAAGAGGAGACTATTTAAGTACACGGCGTATTTTTTTTTTTGATACTAGAACAAGAAAGAGGACTTTTTAGCCCTCTTTCTTGTTTATATAATCTGAGTTTCTTGCGAGGAACGAAGCAAACGCACTAATAGCAGTCAAGCCACTCTTGCGTTCTAAATTTTTTGTTCTGTATCCTGTGCAAATGTATTTGACTCTACTAGAACACGTGGATTGGGGCGCGAGTAGTTTTCCAATAATCTCAACCGAAAGTTCTGCCCAAATCAGAAAAAACAAAAATAAAAGTACTCCACAGATGAGAATTTGGCTCTTGTTTGCTTTTTCATTTTAGCTCGAGTAGCAGGGAAGGATAACAAATGACAGCCAATGATAGTCATCAACTTATATTTACTTTCTTGAATCGTAGAATGCTTAAAACTTATTTCACTAATTGAGAGTCCTCTCTGTAAAATTTCCCTTGCCAAGTATTTTGTTCAGCAAGCTTTTGATCGATTTTTGCAACAATTTCAAAATTCTTGAGTCCGTTCCATTTGGGGGCAATCAATAAATCTTGAGGAGCTTCACTTACAAAACGTTCAATAATGATATCGGGACGCAATAAACCAACAAAATCAGTAATGAAATCAATATAGTTTTCAGAAGTAAACAAGTTAAAGTTCTCTGGGTTGTTTTTGTATTGAAATGCCATTATCGATTGCTTTACAATTTGCAAATGATGTAGTTTCAAAGTATCAATAGGCAGTTTAGAAATTTCTATTGCGTGATTCAACAAATCTTCCTTAGTCTCGCCGGGTAATCCTATTATTAAATGAGCGCCTAGATGAAATCCTTTGTTTTTACAAAGTTCATAAGTTGCTTTTGTTTCCTCATAGGTATGACATCTATTCACTTTTTTTAAAGTACTATTTAAAGTGCTTTCAACACCAAATTCAAGAGAAATAAAATATTTTTTGGATAAAACGGATAAATAATCAATAATTTCTTCCGAAATACAATCAGGACGGGTACCTATTACTAAACCAACAACTTTTGGAACACTTAAGGCTTCTTTATACATTTTTTTAAGCGACTCTAAATCTGTATAGGTATTTGTATACGCTTGAAAATAAGCAAAATAGTATTGGGATTTGTATTTTTTAGAAAACCTGCTAATTCCTTCTTCTAGTTGTTGTGTTATACTTTTTGTTGGTTCACAATAATCAGGGTTAAAAGTATTGTTATTACAATAAGTACAACCTCCATATCCCTTAGACCCGTCTCTATTAGGACAAGAAAAACCAATGTCTAGAGATATTTTTTGTACTCTTTCTCCAAAAGTGGATTTAATAAAGGATGAGTAATCTAAATAACGTTTGCCTGTAAATTTCATTTTAAAAAAAAAAATATATTAAAGAATTATGAATCTGTGTTATACATTAAAGATTCATTTTTGATGCAATTATTGCAATTTAATTCGTGTTGTTATCATCGTTGTTTAAGCACCAAAGTTAGCAAATAAAACAATGATAGAAAAAACGCAAGTCCCGAAGCGAAGGGTTAAGCAAGTGGGTTTTTACCAACAATTAATTTTATACGGTGTTGAACATAGTGTTTATTTTTATGAACTTGTTGTTTTAGCGTTCCATCATTATTTGTCATTCAGAACTTTGAAGTATAATTTGATTTGTTCTCATAACAATTGTGCAAAATCTAAAAGCAGGTCTTGCTTATGCTTTTTAGCGAATTCATCGTTTTTTATTTTGTAGTCACTTTTTGCAAATAAAGCTATTTAAATCGCATTTACATCTGGATAATTGAGACATTCTATTTAGTGTTTTGAAGCTAAAAAAATGTAATCTTGTTTTGTTACATGAATTGATTTCATTTTTTAAAAGTCAAAAAAGAGTGAACGCTGAAAATTGCTAAAATCAAAGAAGGTTTCTTATTCTTGATATAAAGTTTCAATCTGATCTTTAAATTTCTCTAGCACCAAACGTCTTTTTAGTTTTAAAGTTTGTGTTAAAAATCCATTCTCTACTGTAAAGGGTTCATCAGAGAAAATAAACTTCTTTGGTATTTCATAACCTCCATATTTCTCTTTCAAACTTTTTTTGATTTCAATTCCAACAAATTCTTGAACCTGAGGTAAATGGATCAACTTTTCAACCTCCGTTTTTATTTTTAAAAGTTCAGCTGTTTTACGCAAAATGGCATGATCAGGTACTACAATGCAAATAGTATAGGGTTTGCCATCTCCATAAATCATTGCGGTTTCTATATAGGGCAATAAAACAATATCTTCTTCAATAGCAGAGGGAAATACGTATTTGCCATTTTCCAATTTAAACTGCTCTTTTAAACGGCCAGTGATGTATAGAAAACCTTCTGCATCTAACTTTCCTCGATCTCCGGTTCGCAACCAGCCATCTTCAGTAAATACTTCCTTAGTAGCCTTAGGTTTGTTGTGGTAACCTACCATAAGGTTGGGTCCCATCACTTGTATTTCGCCATCATCACTATGGTCATCAACCACTGTTTTGTCTATTCGTATCTTAATAAATTCAAGCGCACTACCCACACTTCCTTGCCTGTTTAATTCGGGACTATTCATGGTTATTGCCGGAGAGGTTTCACTCAATCCGTAGCAATTATATACCGAAATACCAATATCGGCAAAAAAGCTTGTCACTTCTTCATTCATTTGAGCACTACCAGTAATGCTTCCTAATAATTTACCTCCAAAGCGTTCTTTAATTTTAGAGAACACGAGTTTGGATCCAATCGAATACATGATTTTTGTACCAAGTCTAACTTTGCCTTCTTTAATACGGTATTTTCGCGCTGCTTTCAAAGAGCTATTAAAAAGTTTCAATTTAAAACCACCTTCTTCTTCCATCTTTTGATGAATCCCAGAATAAATTTTGTTAAATACGCGTGGCACAGCAATTAGAAATGAGGGTTTCACTTTCACAAAATCATCTGCAAGGGTTTCCATGCTCTGCATAAAACCAATAGATCCTCCAAAAAAGAACCAATTGTAAAGTTCGGCCGTTTGACCGTAACTGTGTGCCCATGGCAGGATAGACAAACTTACTGAGTTTTGTTCGAGTTGATTACTATAGCGTCTGTAACCGGCTCTTGCATTTGAAGTAAAATTACCATGCGTAAGCAAAACTCCTTTTGGCTCTGAAGTGGTTCCCGAAGTATATATTAGAGCTGCAATGTCACTAGCGGCAGGAATTTGAGAAGGGACGAAATTCTTTTCGCCTCTAGACTCTAAGTGCTTCATGCTTTGTTCTCCAGTTGCGTCAATACTATAAATATTCTCTAAAGTAGGTATCTTATCTTTTAACTGTTTGATTTGGTCATAAATTGTAGGGGTGGAGACAAGTAGAAACTTAACGGCTGCATCCTTGATAATATATTCCCAAGTTTTGTAGTTTTCGCTTTCGTACATAGGTACAAATTTAGCACCCAAACCATAAGTTGCAAAGGCTGCCACAGCCCATTCCACTCTATTACTCGAAATAATACCCACGGCGTCCCCTTTTTGAATCTTGAGATGCGCTAAACCACTTCTGAAATTATTGACACGTTTGCGTACATCTCCATAAGTAATCCATTCAAACGCTCCTGATTTTTTATTCTTGGTTCCAAAAAGATTATTGTTGGCGAACTTTTCTGTTGATGACTCAAAGAGTTCAACAAGGTTGTCCGGTTTTTCTATTATCATCTCACTATTTTTGTTATTCATAAGTGTTTAATTGTCAAGACTTTTTTTGATGAAGAGTACTTTGTCATTTTCAAAGAGTACTAGGAAACCTTATTTAGGGAAGGTCAATACTATGTCCAACAGTTGACGATTGGCGTCAACTCGAGACTTGGTAAGCCAAATGTATCGATTGAAGACCAAACTTGCAAGTGCAAAACAACTTTATAGTTTACCTAAACCCCCAATTGCTGACGCACGGATTAAAATTATTTTAAATAAACTTTAAAAAAAGCTACTAATTTGGTAAGTACATCATCGGATTGGGTGTCGTCAAAACTATGAAATGCTATGTATTCATAGTATTGATTGGGTACGCCAAGAGTATTCAATTTTCCGTTCATCCGTTGGCTTTGGTAAACGGGAACAATTGGGTCAAGATTTCCATGAAATATAATTGTTGGCTGGCTAGTAGAATTAACATTCCAATAAGGGCTTACCTCTTTATATGCAACGGCATCCCATGATTGTCCAACATATTCTGTCAGGATATCTCCTGTATAGGCGCCTAGCCAAAGGTTGACGCTGTTATACCAAGTCCAGTCATTTATAATACTAGGACCAAAAATATTTCCAACACATTTAATATTTTTTGAATTGTTGTATTTATAAGCATAAATCATTGCTAATTGTCCGCCTGCACTTGCACCCATAATTCCCATATTTGAAGAGATGTGATAGGTGTCTTTTTTTGCAAGTACGTCTGTTACAACAGCGTTTATGTCAGCCATGATATCATTATGGTGTATGTTGTTTGCATTACTTGCTAGACGATAATTCATATTCACAATGGCTACATCTTTCCATTTATTCTTTAATACGTTCAAATAGGAACTAAAATCTTCTTTTTGCCCTGCCTTCCATGCACCACCATGTATCATTAGGATTACGGGTGTGTTGCTGTCTCGTTTTGCAGGCAAATAGACATCGTACACCTGTTTTGAGTGTCCGCCATACGTAACGTTTGTCAAAGTAATTTCTGTTAGATTGCTTGTGCCATTTGTATTGTTAGTATCGCTTATTGGTTCTTTAGTACAGGAGTAAAAACTTAACAGAAGAAGGCAGAAAATAATACTATGGTTAAATTTCGTTGTTAATTTCATTCTACAAATATATACGATTTTATTAAAACGCTGTTCTTCTTATTATTAATGTTGTGTTTTAGGGCTGTAGCTAACGATAAGTGAAGCTTTGTCCCAGGCCGAAAAGTTTAGATGTTAAAATAGATTTTCAGTTGGTGTTCACTGGAGGGAGCGGGTGGTTAAACTGTTTTTCGCGAAGGAGTATTGCGGCAAATTACAAGCTATAGATTAGTGGTTACGAATTTAGCGAAGCATTATTTCGAATTCCTATAAAAAAACAAACTAAAAAACAGCAGTAAATAGACTTCAATATTATATATGGCACAAATGACTAGTAGGTGTTTTTAGCAATTGAGCCAGCAGGCAACAAGGGAAGAACGAAATAGAAAGAATTTCATGCAATGGGGAATTGACCACAGTCATGCTTTTGTATGTAACGCAATCGCAAAGGTGAAATGCTTGGCTTGTGCAGTAGATGGAAATGTGGTGTGAGACGTGTACTCCTTTTAGTTTTTAGCAGAGCCGTCTACTCGCTTGTGTGTTGTTTTCCTACGCTACTAAGTTAGGGAAATCAGCAACAGTTAAGTTGAGAAAAAATTATATAAATAATTTTTAAACTTGACTTTTTCTTATAACTTTGTCAAGAGTTTTAGTGCCTTCACCTTGTAAATCAGCAAATGTCTTTTGCAAGGTTTGATCAGAAAAAATTTATTCATTTTTCCGTTCCTAAACTCGAACTTTTCCAAAAATTTCAGACCATTTATCAGGTTTCTAATGCTCAATTACATACAACGTATGGTGCTTTGCGTAGTATTAAAAACCGAAAATGAATGTTAATCATTAAACTGAAAACGATCTTAAAAACGAAATAAATATAAATTAAGATAGTATGCCTATTATTATAGAGATTGCCTTGACATAATAAAAAAAAGATAGAATAAGAAAACAAAAACAAGTCTAATGCGTTAAACCGCCAGATTATTTAAACAATACAACTAACAAAATTATTAAAATGAGCAAAGGGAAAGAATTATTAAGTAATTTGAAGTTTTATGAGTCCTATTCTAAATTTAGGGATGATTTAGGCAGAAAAGAAACCTGGGAAGAATCAGTAGAAGATGTAATGTCTATGCATTATGAAAAATTTAAGCACCTCCCGGAATTAACCGAGCATTTAGATTCGGCTAAACAGGCTTACTCGAAAAAGCAGGTTTTAGCTTCTCAAAGAAATCTGCAATTTAGAGGAGATAGTGTGAGTAAGCATAACGTAAAACTTTTTAACTGTAGCTCAACCTATATTGATAGACCTGAAGTGTTTAAACAAATTATGTACATCTTATTAAATGGATGTGGAGCAGGATATTCTGTCGAGAGAAGGTTTACAGACAAACTACCAACACTTAAAAAACGAAAAGATGACACCATCACTCATCTAGTTGAAGATAGTGTAGAGGGGTGGTCTTTAGCTGTAAATGCTTTGATGATGTCGTTTTTTGAAGGAACTGAACAAATTAGATTTGATGGATCTTTAGTTAGACCTGAAGGGGCTTATATTTCGGGAGGTTTCAAAGCCCCAGGATACGATCCGCTAAAAAGATCTCTAGAGTTAATCGAAAAATTATTAGTAAACAGAGTGACTATCGGACAAGAAAAACTTACTTCTTTAGATTGTCATGATATTGTTTGTCACATTGCAGACGCTGTTTTAAGCGGTGGAATTAGAAGAAGCGCTTTAATTTCGTTATTTGACAAAGAGGATGATTTAATGATGAAGTGCAAAACAGGCGATTGGTTTTACGACAATCCACAACGAGGCAGAGCTAACAACTCAATTAAACTCTTAAAATCAGATCTGACTAGAGAAGAGTTTTACTCTTATAAGGAAAGCATTAAACAGTTTGGTGAGCCGGGAATTGTTTTGGTAGATGATATTGACTTTTGTACAAATCCTTGTGGAGAAATTGGGTTTATTCCTGTAAATAAAAACACGGGCAATTCTTGTATTTCATTTTGTAACTTGAATGAGATTAATGGTGCTTATTGTACAACAACAGCTAAGTTTTATGAAGCATGCAGAAACGCCTCTATTTTAGGCACTTTACAAGCATCTTACACAAATATGCCATTCTTGGGTCAAGACACAAAGGAGCTGATTGAAGAAGAGGCTTTAATTGGAGTTTCTATCACAGGAATTATGGATAACCCTAAAATCTTGTTAAATCCTGAAGTACTGAGAAGAGGAGCCGAAATTGTAAATGAAACGAACGAGTTAATTGCTAAGATAATTGGAATCAATCCTGCTGCAAGGACTACAACTGTAAAACCGTCAGGAAATGCATCAGTGATATTAGGTACAGCATCCGGCATTCATCCTGCGCATTCTAGAAGATATTTTAGAATTATGCAAATGAATAAAGGAACGGAAGTAGCTAAAGTTTTAGCAGAAACGAATCCTATTTTATTAGAGAATTCTGTTTGGAGTGCTTCTGGAAATGATTATGCTGTTTATATCCCTATTGAGGAAAAAGAAGATGCACTTTTCAAAGATGCTTTATCAGATATGGAGTTTGTAAATGCAGTAGAAACGGTTTACCAAAACTGGGTACTTCCGGGAACGCACAAGGATAGAGGCTATTCAGATAGAGTTACTCATAACGTATCAAACACAATTACGGTACAAGATTGGGACGCTTTATTTGAACATATTTATGACAATAGACAAAACTTTTGTGGTTTATCCTTTATGCCATCAATGGGAGACAAGGTTTACAAACAAAGTCCTTTTACAAAAGTCTTGTCTTTTGAAGAGATTGTAGCTGAATATGGCACAGGAAGTATTTTTGCTTCTGGGTTAATAGTAGACGCATTACATGCCTTTGACAATGATTTATGGGATGCTTGTGAAGCTGCTTCAAACAGAGAATTTGAATTAGTGGGAGATCGCTATAAAGTACTATTAAAGAAAGATGTAGTACGACGCATCAAAAAATTTGCAAAAAACTATTTCAAAAATAATATTTCCGATGCAGTAACTTGTTTAAAGAACGTACATTTATTTCATAAATGGGTAGCTGTAAGTAGAGACTATAAGAAGATTGATTTTGCAAACATTGACTTTAAACCAAGCTTTCTTGACGTAGCTTCGTTAGGAGCTGTTGCTTGTTCAGGAGGAGATTGTGAAATTACATTTATATAATTGTAGATTATTAGTAACGTCAGTCTGTGAAAAAACTAAAAGCAACCTCTTGAGAATTCAATATTTGATATTTTTATGAGGTAGCCTCGAAATACTTTCAAAATTTAAAGTAGTTTTTTCACAGCTTGATGTTTTCGTATCTCTAGTCGTTTGCAAAATTTTTATTTCTGATTGTTGCAAACATTACTATTTCAATTGCTCTCATCGGTGATATTTGACGACTAGAATTCATTTCAATTTTTGAATGTGCTTTTGGCTTATCAATACCTTAAGATAATTTTTTTCTGGTTATATATCTAAAAATTCGACTGACCCAAATTGCATAAATGCTCGGATTTATAAAATGTAAAAGTTTAGAGATTCGAACTAAAGAATTATTTATACATTTTTTGACTATTTCTAATAAACGGCTGGTCGCTTGGCGATGTAGCGATAAAGGAAGCCTAAACTTTTGGTCAATGACTACTTTTACAAATACAAAACCATCTTAAAATTAAGGCTAAACCTATAATATCACCACACTGCTGCTATATGTTTGGCATTTTGGGGTAAACTTTTAAATCAAGACTGTCTTTAATCCCTATAGTTCAGTGCTGGTTTTCTGTCGCCAAGTAGCGCCTTGTATTGATAATCACTTTTCGATTGTGTAAATTCTTCTTTTGCTTTTTTTATTAATGCAGGGTTCGTAAACAAATCAATGGCTGTAAATGCCATTGTTTTTGAAGCGACAATCATTCCTTTTATTCCTATGTCGGTACCACCGCAGGCAACTGCTTGCCAGCTATGCGCACTTGTTCCAGGCACCCATGTTGCTGCATATAGCCCAACAGTTGGGACAACATAACTTACGTCACCTACATCTGTAGAACCTTGGTCTTTGTCAATGTGCAGCGGTTTTACTATAGCTGCGTTTTCTAACGGAGGAAATTTACCCGAAAAACTTGTTTGTATTTTTTTTGCGTAGTTTGTTTCTTCTGCGGTATAGTTTACACCACCTACTTTTTCAAAGTTGGCTTGCATATTCGTAGCAAGGGATTTATTGATTAGCAGGTCGTGTGTACCGCCTATTATTTCGTAGTCCATTTTTGTTTCAGTACCAAGGGCGGCGCCTTCCGCAGCTTTTACAACCCTGTCAAAAATAGATATTGCCATTGACTTATCAGGGTGCCTTACATAATAATACACTTCAGCAAATTCAGGCACCACATTGGGCGCTTTACCACCATTGGTAATCACATAATGAATGCGGGTTTCTTGCGGTATATGCTCTCTCATCATGTTCACCATATTGTTCATTGCTTCCACTCCGTCTAATGCAGAGCGTCCTTTTTCTGGCGACACAGAGGCATGAGATGCAACACCATAAAACCTGAACTTAGCAGATTTATTAGCCAATACACTGGTATTAATCACTAAATTAGTATCCCAAGGATGCCAATGAAGTACGACATCTACATTATTGAATAAGCCTTCACGAACCAGATAAACCTTTCCGCTTCCACCTTCCTCTGCCGGACAACCAAATACTTTTATAGTGCCTTTTATTTTCCCCGATTCTAACAATTTTTTTAAGGCAATACCTGCGGCTACCGAGCCAGTGCCAAATAAATGATGGCCACAACCATGCCCGTTGGGTTTATTTGCCATAGTAGTTTTTGTTGAGGAGTTATCTTGTGATAATCCTGGCAAAGCATCATACTCTGCTAATATACCAATAACAGGTGAACCACTACCATAAGTTGCTACAAATGCGGTGGGCATTCCAGCTACACCTGCTTCTACCGTAAAGCCATTGTCCTTTAATGTTTGCTGCAACAATGCAGAACTTTTCTTTTCCTTATATCCTAATTCTGCATAGTCCCAAATGTTCAAAGCAATTTTTTTATATGCATCATAGCCTGATTGTATAGTTGTTGCTGTCTCGTTTTTTAATGCATGAGTTGATTTGGTATTATAGCTTTGAGCTAAGCAATTGAATCCGATTGTCAGCGAAATAAGGGAAGTTAAAATTAATTTCATAGTGTTATTTTAAATGGTGGTTTTTCTCTCAATAATGGGTGTCAAATAAACTGACGAGGAACGTTTTACAACTACGCAATGTGCAAGGAATGTTGCGCATATTATTTTCAAATTTAAACAATTTTCTTTGCGAAACGGTAATTTTACTAAATTTTTACATATTGTGTAACCTCTGCATGTGCCTTGCATGCACTCTCAAATCCGCAAACGCAGGAATTTTATCAAGAGGGTGCAAGTCCCTTGTCGGCAAGTTGTTGTAGTATAGTAAGCCGAATAGTATTGACAAACTGGTTTGGAGTAATCCATTCAACGAGGATGGTTAAACTATTTTCGGGGAACGAGTATTCAAGGAAAATTACGAGAAATCGATGGTTGGTTGCGCAATCGCCTGCGCTACTGCATTTGGACGGATTGGAAGATTTGTAGCGAAG
>JAGOJA010000098.1 GCA_017995345.1 Flavobacterium sp. | reverse complement strand
ATTCCACGACCATAATCCCTAACCGAAACTGTTTTGTCTCTGATGGTTACTTCAATGGTTTTACCAGCTCCCATCGCAAATTCATCGATACAGTTGTCTAGTACTTCTTTTAAAAGAATATAAATACCATCATCTGGGGAAGACCCATCACCTAGTTTCCCGATGTACATTCCGGGACGCATGCGTATGTGTTCTTTCCAGTCTAGTGACCGAATATTATCTTCGGTATATTGATTTTGTTCGGACATTTTAAAATTTGTGGATTTGGTGCTAAAGTAATGTAATTCATTACAATTTAAAATAGGAAGCTCTCAAAGTTATCAAGAATAATATTGATATTTTCTATTTAAAAATTGGAAATTAAAAAATTAAAAATTCTTGACAATTTCTTTCAATTGATTGTCTAATTCAACATTGGAAATTTTACCGTTTTTGACATCAAAATTAGCATCAAAACTAGGCAATGAAAAGGTTGCTTTTATATTTCCACCATAAAAAGGAAAGGCATTTTTTGCAATTCCCAAAACGCTTGATCCGCCTCGGGCTCCTGTTGATGTTGCCATAAGAAGCATGGGTTTTTTCTGAAAAACTTCTTTTTGAATTCGGGAACACCAATCGAAAACATTTTTGAAAGCCGCTGAATAATTGCCGTTATTTTCAGCCATTGAGACTACCAAAACATCAGCGGTGGCGATTTTAGCTAGAAATGCTTTTGCTAACTCGTGCTGCCCAATTGCTGGCTCAATATCTACAGTAAATATGGGCATTTGAAAATCATTTAAATCCAAAACCTCTACCTCAGCATTTTCAAAAAGAGTTGCTGCGTATGTTGCTAATTTTTTATTAATAGAGTTTTTGCTGGGGCTTGCGCCAAAGGCTATAATTTTCATGTTGATTATTTTTTTTTAAAAGTACAAAAAATGGGGGCAGATGCAAAATAATTAGCTGCAGATTCACCGTTTTTTTTTTTAAATCTATGAGAATGAAGAGCGGTCATTTTAATAGAATTTGATTTTACCCCGGATAGAAATGGAAAGTATTTTCCAGATTAATCTACTTTTTTCTTGATGAAAAAGAGCGACGATAGAAGCTCCTTTTTTATCTTAGAAAAAAAGAGTAATCTGGGAAATCTTGAAGTGGATAGCTGGAATAGGTTCATAAAAAAGTCGAAAGCTATTACTAACTTTCGACTTTATGACTTTCGACTTTATGACTTTTTTTTTAGACGTTAAATCTAAAGTGCATCACATCTCCGTCTTTGACGATATATTCTTTTCCTTCTACTTTGAACTTTCCTGCTTCTTTACATTTAGCTTCTGAACCATAGTGCACAAAATCTTCAAAAGCAATAACTTCGGCACGGATGAATCCTTTTTCGAAATCAGTATGAATAACTCCTGCAGCTTGTGGCGCAGTTGCTCCAATGTTGATCGTCCAAGCGCGAACCTCTTTTACACCTGCGGTAAAATAAGTTTGTTGTTTCAATAATTTGTACGCTGCACGAATAAGTACTGATGCTCCTGGCTCTTTTAATCCCATATCTTCAAGGAAAACTTGGCGTTCTTCGTAGCTTTCTAATTCGGTTATATCAGCTTCGGCACCTACAGAAAGGATGATTACTTCTGCATCTTCGTCTTTTACTAATTCTCGAACTTGGTCTACATATTTGTTTCCGGTTACTGCTGAATTTTCATCAACATTACAAACATACAATACTGGTTTAGCGGTAATTAATTGAAAGCCTTCCATCAAAACTTCTTCCTCATTGTTTTGTGGAGTTATCGTTCGAGCCGATTTTGCTTGAAGCAATGTTTCTCTAATTCTATCTAAAAGCGCTTTTTCGGTTTGTGCTTCTTTATTTCCTGTTTTGGCTGCACGATTTACTTTTTCCAAACGTTTTTCAACGTTTTCTAAGTCCTTCAACTGCAATTCGATATCAATCGTTTCTTTGTCACGAATTGGATTTACATTCCCGTCTACGTGTACAATATTATCGTTATCAAAACAACGCAAAACGTGAATAATAGCATTACACTCTCTAATGTTTCCAAGGAATTGATTCCCTAATCCTTCGCCTTTACTAGCTCCTTTTACCAATCCTGCAATATCAACAATATCAACAGTTGCCATTTGCACACGCTCTGGCTTAACTAATTCTTCTAGTTTTTCTATCCTTGAGTCGGGTACGTTTACAACACCTATATTAGGTTCGATGGTACAAAAAGGAAAGTTAGCACTTTGTGCTTTTGCATTGGACAAACAATTAAATAATGTTGATTTTCCAACATTTGGCAACCCTACAATTCCTGCTTTCATACTATTTTAGTTTACAAATAGCAGTAGTCTGCTATACGTTTTTTATTAATTACTTTTAAAAGTTTGCAAATATAAGATTTTATAAATGTTTTAAATAATTAAAAATTGAAGATTAAAGAGACCCGATATGTTTTTTTATAAAAATTTAAATGATATACTACTATTTTGTTAAAAAAAAATTACATTGCAAGTGATTTTAAACCAAATAAAAAACCAAATTCAACTTATTATGAAAAAATTTGCATTATTATTATTTCTATTAAACGTCTCGTTTCTTTTTGCTCAAAAAGAAATCTCAGGTGTTGTAAAAGATAATACTGGTATGGCTTTACCAGGCGTTAATATTATAGAAAAAGGGACGCAAAACGGTGTTTCAACAGATATGGATGGGAATTACAAGATAAGAGTTAAAGAAGGCGCGACTTTAGTTTTTAGTTATGTTGGTTTTTCTAAATTAGAAAAAGTGGCTACAGCTGCTGTTATAAATGTGGTTTTATCTGAAGAAGGCGGTCAAGCTTTGAAAGAAGTTCAAATTGTTGGTTCTAGAAACACGAAAAGAACTGTTGTAAACTCTGCCGTACCCATTGACATCATTAGCGTAAAAGACGTAACAACGCAAAGCGGAAAACTAGAAATTAATGAGTTACTGCAATATGTTGCTCCTTCATTTAATGCCAATAAACAATCTGGTTCTGATGGTTCGGATCACGTAGATCCAGCTTCATTAAGAGGTTTAGGACCAGATCAGACATTAGTATTAATCAACGGAAAAAGAAGGCATCAATCATCACTTATCAATCTTTTTGGAACTCGTGGCCGTGGAAACACAGGAACCGATTTGAATGCTATTCCAGCTGCATCGATCAAAAGAATTGAAATCCTAAGAGATGGTGCTGCTGCACAATATGGTTCGGATGCTATTGCGGGAGTTATCAATATTGTTCTTAATGACAATGTAAACGAATTAACTGGTACCATAACTTATGGTGCTTTTAATACAAATGCTAAAGGTGATTTCCCTGTAGGTACTGCAAATACCGATGGGTACCGTTTGGATAAAAACGGAAATGGAAATTCATTTGGAAAAGATCAGTCTTTTGATGGTGGATCTGTAAAAGTGGCTGCAAACTATGGTGTAGCAATTGGTGAAAAAGGCGGTTTTGCAAATTTCACTGCTGAATATATTAATAAAAATAAAACCTTACGTCCAGGGTTTGATTTCAGAAAAGGTTTTGGTGAAGCAGAAATTCAAGGATTTAATCTTTTTGGAAATATGGTAATTCCAATTTCTGATAAAACTGAATTTTATGCTTTTGGAGGAAGGAATCACAGAGATACTGATGCGTATGCTTTTACCAGGAATGGTGGGCCACGTGTAGTACAATCTATTTATCCAGGAGGCTATACGCCTAGAATCACATCAAATATTATCGATAATTCGATGGCAGCAGGGTTTAGAACTGAAACTGCTAGCGGATGGAAAATTGATATTAGTAACGCATTTGGTAAAAATCTTTTTCATTATTATACAAAGGGAACAATAAATGCCTCTCTTGAAGGAGCTTCTCCAACAGAATTTGATGCCGGTGGACATAGCTTAAGTCAAAACACTACAAATTTTGATGTTTCTAAAAATTATGATTCTGTAATGAGCGGATTAAATCTTGCTTTTGGAGCGGAATTTAGAACAGAAAAATTCAACATTTTTGCGGGTGAAGAAGGTTCGTATGCTACTTATGATATCAATAGAAGACCAGTAACTGATCCTACAACTCAAGTACTACCTACAATCCCTAATCCGGATTATGACTCGACAGATCCAAACTCTCCGATGACTCTCCCTAGACCTGGGGGATCACAAGGTTTCCCTGGATACAGTCCGCTTAACATAGTAGATAGAAGCAGAACAAATTTATCTTTATACACTGATGCTGAGTTAGATATTACCGATGCTTTTTTAGTGAGTGGAGCGGTTCGTTTTGAAAACTACAGTGATTTTGGAAGCACTTTGAATGGTAAATTGGCCATGAGATTAAAAGCGAACAAAAACATCAATTTTAGAGGTTCTATAAGTACTGGTTTTCGTGCACCATCATTGGCACAAGTGTATTACAACTTGCGGTTTACTAATTTTAGTATAGCTGGAGCTACCGAGGTTTTGCTTTCGCCAAATAATAGTCCGGTAACAAAATCATTTGGAATTCAAAAATTAAATGAAGAAAAAGCAGTGAATGCCTCTCTAGGTTTTACCGCAAACTACGGAGATTTTACAGCTACAGTTGATGGTTATTTAATTAATGTAAAAGACAGAATTGTATTAACTGGATATTTCGATGCACAACCATTAGGAGTTGGAGTTGATAAAGCCCAATTTTTCGTAAATGGTGTGGATACAAAAACTGCAGGTCTTGATGTTGTATTGGCTTGGAAAAAAACAATCAATGACAATAAGATTGGTGTAACCTTAGTAGGAAATATCAATGATATGAAAATTGATAAAGTAAAAAATGGCAACTTACCTGAAAACACATTCTTTGGAGAACGTGACAAAGGATTTTTATTGGCTTCTGCTCCAAATAATAAATTTGGTTTAAATTTTAATTATAATAGAAAAGCGTTTGATGCTGGATTAGCCTTTACAAGATTTAGCGAAGTAAAATTATTAGATTACCAAATGGATGAAGATGTGGCTAATTATGGATCATTTGCAAATCAAATTAAAGCTGCTACAGACACTTATGGTGCTAAAATTGTAACCGACTTAACTTTAGGCTATAAATTAAGTAAATCGGCAAAAATCACTATTGGTGCAAACAACCTATTAAATATATACCCTGATCAACAAGATGACTGGGTTGAGGGTGGTGGATACTGGGATGCAGTACAAATGGGTTTCAGCGGAGCCTATTATTACGCTAGATTAGGTTTTAATTTCTAATAAAATCTTTTCACAAACAACTAAATTATTTATGAAAAGGGCTGTCGAAAGACAGCCTTTTTCTTGTTTTAGTAAGTTTTGTGTGTGAATTTTACAATAATTATAAAAAATAATACAAATTATAAACTGTAAATTTGTTTTGTAAAACATTATAAAACAAAACATTATGAAAACTATAATTCTTGGAATGATTGCATTTTTATTTACATTAACTATTCAAGCGCAAAATAAAAATGTTAAATCAGAAGTAAAAACAACGGTAACAACTATCAAAGATTCAAAAGGCGAAAAAAAATTAATCAAAACGCAGGAAGTAAAGGAAGTTCAAAAGATTGAACTAAAAGATGCTGACTCTAATGAATTGAATAAAGAAATAAAAAACACACCCGTTCAAGTAACGGCTATTACTGAAGTAACGGCAAATGGAGTTTCAAATATTGTAGATATTGACAGATCAGCTTATTATAATTTGAATGGCCAAAAATATCAAGTGTCACTGGTTGAGACTGGATACAATATGTACTTACCAAACAAAGAAAAAACTGCTGTTTTAAGAAAAACATCAAATAATAATTACATCTACAAATCAAAAGATAAAATTTCTTTTGGTTATTTTGATGCCAACGGAAATCTAGTTTTAGAATCGTATGATGACAAAACAGATAAAGTAACCGTAGAGACTTTTATCATAGTTAAAGAATAAAAAAAGTTGTAAAACAAAAAAAAATCCTGAACTAGCTCAGGATTTTTTTTGCTTAAAATTGAGGTTTTTCACCTATTCATTGTGTAAAAAAGCTTGTCTATTTAGTAATGTTTCTTCAGATTCAACGTGATTATCATCTGGAATACAACAGTCTACAGGACATACAGCCGCACATTGTGGCTCATCATGAAAACCTTTACATTCAGTACATTTTCCTGGAACGATATAGTAAATTTCGTCAGAAATAGGGGTTTGAGCTTCATCAGAATCAACTTCAGTACCATCAGGCAAAATAATTTTCCCTTTCAGTTTGGTTCCGTCTTTATATCTCCAATCGTCAGCTCCCTCGTATATTGCTGTATTTGGGCATTCTGGTTCACAAGCACCACAATTGATACACTCGTCTGTTATAATAATTGCCATTGTTTTATAGTTTTAGAGACTTACAGTCGAATGTCGAATGCCAAAATTCTTTTGACATTAGGTCTTTTGACTTTCGATAAATTTATGCCTATTTTTGTGCAAAATTACAATCTAAACTTTTCTTAAGCAAATATTATGACATTAGAAACAAAAAAAAATATTTTTGTTGAATTAGGAAATTTTTTACGTCAGTTTTCTGAAGATAACACTTCTAAAAATCCTGCAGTTTTGTACAACGAAACGTTTTTTGAAGCTTTTAAAGACTTAATACAGCTGTCGCAATCACATAATGGATGGTATACTCCTGAAAACGTCTATTTTTCGATACAATCATGGGCAGAAGCATTGACGGAACACAACCTGAACCAATGGCTTTCGACTTATGTTATTCCAATAAAAGAGCCTAAAAACATTGCTTTAATTCTTGCAGGAAATATTCCATTAGTTGGTTTTCACGATTTTCTTTCGGTTCTAATCACAGGAAATAATGTATTAGTAAAAACATCATCAAACGACCAACATTTATTGCCTTTTTTAGCAAAATACATTATTGCTGTTAATCCTGAGTTAGGTTCTAGGATACAATTTGTAGAGGGAAAATTGGAAAATTTTGATGCCGTAATAGCCACAGGAAGTAACAATACCGCCCGTTATTTTGAATATTATTTTAAAGACAAACCTTCAATAATTAGAAAAAGCAGAAATTCAGTAGCTGTCTTGACCGGAAATGAAACTACAGAACAACTAACCGTTTTGGGAGAAGATATCTTTAGGTATTTTGGATTAGGGTGCAGAAATGTTTCTAAACTTTTTGTGCCAAAAGGATATTCCTTTGTTCCTTTTTTTGAGGCTATTTTTAAACACCAAGACGTTATTCATTACGAAAAATACGCAAACAATTACGATTATAACAAAGCTGTTTTCTTGATGAGTAATTTCAAATTGCTGGACAATGGCTTTTTGACAATAAAAGAAGATAAAAGTCATGCCTCACCTATTTCGAGTGTGTTTTATGAGTTTTATGATGATATCGATGAATTAAAAACAAGATTAGAATCTGAAAGCGAGCAAATACAATGCATTGTATCTGACCGTATTATTGAAAACAGCGTAGATTTTGGCCAAACTCAAAAACCAGCATTATGGAATTACGCGGATAATATCGATACTATTTCGTTTTTGTTAACAATATAGCAAAAAAAAGTTCAATTATTTCGAAATAATTATCGCTTTTTAAACTCGTATTGTCGAAATTTGCATTTTAATTTTTCGGACACAAAATACACCATGAAAAAACACAACTACAGCGCAGGACCTTGTATTTTACCACAAGAAGTTTTTGAAAAATCAGCGCAAGCCATTTTAAATTTTAATGATTCAGGATTATCCATTTTAGAAATTTCGCATAGAAGTAAAGACTTCGTAGCCGTTATGGACGAAGCTAGAGCTCTTATTATTGACCTTTTGGGCCTTGAAGGAAAAGGATATAGTGCCTTATTTCTTGCTGGCGGAGCAAGTTTAGAATTTTTGATGATTCCTTATAACTTAATGAAAGAAGGCGGAAAAGCAGCTTACCTTGATTCAGGAACTTGGGCTTCAGGCGCTATAAAAGAAGCGAAACTTTTTGGAGATACTGTTGTTGTAGCTTCATCAAAAGAACAAAATTACAACCATATTCCAAAAGGATATACGGTACCTGAAGATGCTGATTATTTTCATTGCACCAGTAACAATACGATTTTTGGTACACAAATAAAGGAATTCCCATCCGTTGCTATGCCATTAGTGTGCGACATGAGTTCTGACATATTTTCAAGAGAATTGGATTTTTCTAAATTTGATATTATCTACGCTGGAGCGCAAAAAAATATGGGTCCAGCAGGAACTACTTTGGTGGTTGTCAAAGAAGAAATTCTTGGTAAAAACGGTCGAGTAATACCAAGCATGTTGGATTATGCTAAACATATTAAAGCAGAAAGCATGTACAACACACCTCCTGTTTTTCCTGTTTATGCCTCATTGTTGACATTACAATGGTTAAAAAACCTTGGCGGAATTGCTGCTATTGAAAAAATAAACAACGCTAAAGCGGCATTGCTTTATGCGGAAATTGACAGAAATCCATTATTCAAAGGTGCTGCAGCTGTTGAGGATCGTTCTAATATGAATGCTACTTTCTTATTGAATGATGAAGCGCATACAGCCACATTTGATGCCATGTGGAAAGCTGCTGGAATCTCGGGATTACCTGGACACCGTTCCGTAGGTGGCTATAGAGCCTCTATGTACAACGCACTTCCGCTTGAAAGCGTTCAGGTATTGGTAGATGTAATGAAAGAATTAGAGTCAAAAATATAATATAGACTTACTGAGAGTACTAGCCCTGATAGTAGAGGAAATCCTTTTTTGACTCGCCTTTGCGAGGAAAAAAAGATTGAAACGGATAGCAGGAAAAAGCTCCAAAAAACAAAAAAATTAACCAAGAGGATGAATTGCTTTGTTCCTCGCAATGAAACGTATAATGAAAGTATTAGCCAATGACGGGATTTCAAAAAGTGGAATTCTAGCTTTAGAAAAAGGGGGGTTTGAAGTTATAACTACAAAGGTAGCGCAAGAACAAGTAGCTAACTTTGTAAATGAAAACAACATAGATGTAGTCTTAGTGAGAAGTGCGACTAAAGTTCGTAAGGATATTATTGATACTTGTCCAGGATTAAAAATCATAGGTCGAGGTGGTGTAGGAATGGATAATATTGATGTAGATTATGCTAAAAGCAAAGGGATTCACGTAATAAATACGCCTGCATCTTCATCAGAATCAGTTGCTGAATTAGTTTTTGCTCATTTATTTTCGGGTGTGCGTTTCTTGCATGATTCGAATCGAAACATGCCTCTTGAAGGAGATACGAACTTTGATGGTTTGAAAAAAGCCTATGCAAACGGCACTGAATTAAGAGGAAAAACACTTGGAATAGTAGGAATTGGTCGTATTGGTCAGGCTACCGCTAAAATGGCATTAGGATTAGGAATGAAAGTTATTGCTGCTGATAGTTTTATCCCTCAAGTTGACATCAAAGTAGAATTTTTTGACGGACAATCTATTACAACTACAATCGTTTCCCAATCGTTGGAATCTTTATTCAAAGAAGCTGATTTTATAACACTTCACGTTCCTGCTCAAGATGGCTACATTATTGGCGAGAAAGAATTAACCATTATGAAAGATGGTGTAGGTATTGTAAACTGTGCTCGTGGTGGTGTTATTGACGAAGTGGCCTTAGTAAAAGCATTAGATAATGGAAAAGTATTATTTGCAGGATTAGACGTTTTTGAAAATGAACCAACTCCTGAAATGGCTATTTTGATGAATCATAAAATATCTCTAACGCCACATATTGGTGCTGCAACTGGAGAAGCACAAGATAGAATTGGTACTGAATTAGCTTCGCAAATAATTAGTTTGCTAAAATAAATTTTTGTTTAATTCTTAAAAAAGGATTTATAAATTTACTTTATAAATCCTTTTTTTATATAAATTTGTTTCTAATCAAAAATACTTTCCATGTTTGAACAATTAACACAATTAGTACAACAATTTGGCAATGAATCGGTTGTAAAAAACGATGCCATTCCAAACGAACAAAACGAGGCGGTAATGAATGAAGCAAGTAGCTCTATTCTTTCAGGATTACAAAATATTGTTTCAGGAGGCGGAGTAGACCAACTTGCTGGTTTATTTCAAGGAAACAATGCCTTAGACAGCTCAAATCCTGTGGTTCAAAAACTAACCGAACAGCTTACTGGAAATTTAGGAGAAAAGTTTGGTATAAATAGTAAAACCGCTTCTAGTGTTGCTGGAAATTTAATTCCTCAAATTCTTGGATCATTAGTCAATAAAGCCAAAGATCCTAATGATAATAGTTTTCAAATTTCTGATATTATAGCCATGATTTCTGCTGATAATACCCAAAATTTAGGGATAATAGATGCGATTTCTAAATACGGTGGTCAGTTTGGTTTAGACCAAAATGCCGATGATAAAGTAGATATAAATGATGCTATGTCAGCCGTAAGTGGAAAAGGTGGTGGATTAGCAGATGTGCTCGGCAAACTTTTTGGTAAATAATATAAATAAAATAGTTTTTTTTTAAATTATCTACTCACATAGGTGATTTTTTTTTGCGTTAAAACACTAGTAACGAAACATTTAATTTTGTAAATTTAATACTCAATTTTATGATTATGAAAAATAGTGTTTGTTTATTAGCCATTATTCTTGTAGCAATTTTTAGTTGTAACACTTCAAAATCTACTTTTCCGAGTACTACAAAACCAGTTGCAGCTCAAGGCGATACCGTACGAATTGCCAATGATGCACTTGAATATGAAGTACTTATTATTGACCCCGGATTTAATACCTGGCTCAATTCAATAGCGTTACCACGCGGATATCATTCCCAATCTTTTTTGGAGGCAAAAAACCAACTTTATGTCAGCGAATGGAACAGACGTGTTATGCAACCGCAACGATATGACCCAAATTTATACGAAATGACTATCAATTATGACCCTAACATTGATTATGGGTATGAAGTAAATTATTTGATTTACAATTACATGATTTATTTCCAGAACACGTACAAACAAAAACTTTTTGGTTTTGTCCCCATCAGATAATGTCACTATATTTGTATTCATTATAAATAAAAATGAACAAACTAAAACAACGTTGGGGAGTCAAAACCAATTTGCAACTTACTATTATATTTATTGTTTT
>JAGOJA010000097.1 GCA_017995345.1 Flavobacterium sp. | reverse complement strand
AATAATTTTTTTTCTCAAAAAAATTAAAAGGATGCCGTAAAAAAGCATCCTTTTTTTGTTTTAAAAAGACCAGAAACTTTTCTTGACAATCAATTTTGAGTTCTGAATAGAGGTCTATTGGACTTTATTATTTCCTTGAATAAAGAATGTAAGAATACAAAAGTATACATTGGCCGAAAGACCAAAATGGCTTTGGTCACTAAAAGTAGAGATTGTTTTGTCCTAATTGCTTAAATAAATAAATTTTTGATTTTTCAATAGCGATTTAAACCCCGTACTTTCTATCTTTGATATAAAAATTAGTAAATGATTTACAAACGATTTTTATACATTTTTATCTTCCTGCTCTCGATTTCAGTAAAGGCTTCCTTTATTTTGTTGCCAATGGATGAAACTACGCAACAAAATCATTTGAAAGCGTATGGAATTACGTATTGGTGTTTGGACAAAAATTACAAAGCGAGTTGGCTACTGAATTATCGGGGTGGATCCTTTTTGTTACCTGATGCCGAGGAAATCCGAAAAGAATGCCAGATTCGAGGTGTCAGTTTTGAAATAATTTCTGATGCAGAAGAGTTGGCCATTTTGAATGAAATTTCTAGTCCTTCCCAAAATATGGAATCTGTAATCCTTGAAAAAGCACCCAAGATCGCCGTTTATACGCCTAAAGGGAAGCAACCTTGGGACGATGCAGTGACTTTAGTTTTAACTTATGCTGAGATTCCTTTTACCGCAATTTATGACGAAGAAGTTTTAAGTGATCAATTATTGCTATACGATTGGCTGCACCTGCATCACGAAGACTTTACAGGACAATATGGCAAATTTTATAGTGCTTACAAAAACGTACCCTGGTACATTGAGCAAAAGAAAGAGGCCGAAACATTGGCAAGGAAACTCGGGTATTCTAAAGTTTCCCAAGAAAAAGGAGCTGTTGCCAAAAAAATCAGGGATTTTGTAATTGGTGGTGGATTCATGTTTGCAATGTGTTCTGCAACCGATAGTTTTGATATCGCTTTGGCTGCTGATGGTGTGGACATTTGCGAAGCAATGTTTGATGGTGATGCCAGTGAAGGAAATTATCAAGCAAAGATCAATTACTCTAATTCTTTTGCTTTTAAAGATTTTATTTTGGAAAGAAGGCCAGAGCAATATGAATTTTCGGATATCGATATGACTTCTAAAAGACAAGTTCCTATGGATAAAGACTATTTTACTTTAATGGAGTTTTCAGCAAAATGGGATCCAATTCCTAGTATGCTTTGTCAAAATCACACTCAATTGGTAAAAGGATTTATGGGACAAACTACCGCATTTAGTGCGCCTTTGATAAAATCAAACGTGATGGTCATGGGAACATGCGAACTCAATGGGGAAGCACGTTACATCCATGGTCAAAAAGGGAAGGGTATGTTTACTTTCTATGGCGGACATGATCCGGAAGATTACCAACATCAGGTAGGTGATCCGCCAACAGTTTTGGACTTACATCCAAATTCTCCAGGCTATCGTTTGATTTTGAATAACGTTTTGTTTCCTGCTGCGAGAAAGAAAAAATTGAAAACATAAAGAAAATTAAAGTCAGTTGATAACGATTGGCTTTTTCTTTTCTTTAGCACTGTTGTAATTGCTTTTTTTTGACAAAAAGAGCTTTAACATGCTTTAAATGAGTGGCTAAGTGCAGAATAGGAATCGCTTAATTCATAAAAACTAAAAAAAAACCGCAATTTCAAATGAAGTTGCGGTTTTTTTAAATATAAAAATGGTTTGGTTAATAGCGTATTATAAACTGAACTAGCTGTTCAACATTACTGGCATTACAAGCATTGTGACTGTTTCGCCTTCTTCTAATCCATCAACAGGAGTAAGGATTCCAGCTCTATTTGGCAAGGACATTTCAAGCATTATCATGTCAGATTGTAAGTTAGTCAACATTTCTGTCAAGAATCGAGAATTGTACCCTATTTGCATATCATCACCTTGATAATCACAAGTCAATCTTTCTTCAGCTTTATTTGAATAGTCAATATCTTCAGCAGAAACATTCAACTCAGCTCCAGCTATTTTCAAACGAATCTGGTGTGTTGTTTTGTTCGAAAAAATAGCAACTCGACGTACGGAACTCAAAAATTGAGAACGGTCAATCATTAATTTATTTGGATTCTCTTTTGGAATTACTGCTTCATAATTTGGATATTTTCCATCAATCAAACGACACATTAAAACATAATTGTCAAAAGAAAAAGCAGCATTCGAATCGTTGTATTCAATTTTTATTTCAGCATCTGAAGTCCCAAGAATATTTTTTAAAATGTTCAAAGGTTTCTTTGGCATAATAAAATCAGCTACTTGAGATGCCGTTACATCTGTACGTGCATATTTCACTAATTTATGAGCATCAGTTGCTACAAATATCAATCCTTGAGGTGAAAACTGGAAGAATACGCCAGACATTACTGGACGCAAATCATCGTTTCCAGCAGCAAATATTGTTTTGCTTATGGCAGTTGCCAAAACATCAGCAGGAACAAGTGTTACAGATGGATCATCTAAGTTTACCGATTTTGGAAACTCATCACTAGGAGCATAGGCAACCGCGTATTTTCCAGAATTTGAACTAATTTCTATCGTGTTATTTTCTTCCACTGTAAAAGTTAGTGGCTGTTCTGGAAAGGTTTTAAGGATTTCCAAAAGTAATTTTGCTGGTACTGCAACGCTACCTTTACTTTCTGAATCAATTTCTAAAGTAGCAGACATGGTTGTCTCTAAATCAGAAGCTGAAACCGTTAGCACATTATGGTCTAAATCAAATAAAAAGTTATCTAAAATAGGCAATGTATTACTGCTGTTGATAACGTTACCTAAAACTTGTAATTGCTTTAATAAGTACGAACTCGATACTATAAATTTCATCTGTTTTGTTTTATTTTTTAAGGTATTTCTCTAAATCTGAAATACGATATATTCTACAAATATATCGTAAACTATTGTAGTTTGAAAACTTTTTTTATTAACATCTATTTACTGTATTTTCTTTTTCGAAGGAAAGTAAACACAACACCAAAAAATAACAAAATTACAATTGGAAGCCCGATAGTAATAAGTTGTGTTCGGGTATAGTTTTCATACACTTTCTCTTTATCCAATAAAGGTAAATCAAGATCTTTGCTTCGAATGTTAATAAGTCCAGTGTCATCCAATAGATAATTGACGCAGTTTATTAGAAAGTCTTTATTGTCATACAAGTTTCCAGACCTCTGGTCATAACCCAGTTCTACCGGTTGAAAGTTTTTATCCAATTGGTTTTTTATCAAATCCCCATCCGAAATCACAATCATTTTGTTTTCTTTTCCTGTGGCTTGAAATGTTTTTTGTTCAAATGGCAACACGCGATTTTCAAACATAGAATGAAACGAACCTTCCAATAAAACCGCTAATGGAATCTTTCCTTTGTTTGCATAATCTCTTGGTGAAGTTTCTTCGACAACACTATTTAGACTTATTTCAGATGGAGTTCCTATTTTTTTCGAATATTGTGACGATTGCAACAGAATGGTTTTCTTAATTCCGTTTTTCAAGGTGTCGATTGAATTCGCAAAATCAAACTTGATTCCGCCTAAATTTTTTACAATCGGATGCAAACTATTTGGATACACTTGTGGGGCAAATTTCCAGTTGAATTCCTGAAATTGTGTCGCACTTCCTTGTTCTCCGGTGGCTAGTTTTATTGGACTTCCTTGTTCATCTTTGACCAAGTCAGGATTGATTCGGATTCCGTATTTAAAGAACATATCATTCAAATTCAAATCTTTCGGGTAGGCCAAAGTGGTTCCCGATGAATCGTACAAACTGTCCATTTCTGCCGTAACTTGGTCAATCAACCACAATGTTTTTCCACCATTGATAATAAATTGATCCAAAACTTGTTTTTCTGCATCGCTAAATGTTTCGGTAGGTTTTGCAATAACAGCCAAGTCATATTTCTCTAAAGCTTTCAGACTTGCTACGGGACTTTTGGCTACCGAATCTAAGGTAAAAGGTCCGATATGGTAACTTTCGCGTACTTGTAGAAGAAATTTAGCCATCAAAATATCTTGCAATTCACCATTTCCTTTGATGACGGCGATTTTCTTTTGTTTGGCTTTGGTAATTTTGTTCAAACCCTCTGCAATCGAATATTCCAGGTGCTGAACAGAACCAATCACTTTTTGAGTTGTTGACGCACCCATAATGTTTTTCAACAATGGAATATTAACTTCTTTATTGTCATAAATAGCAATTGCCCAAGGAAAAACCATCGCTTGAGATTGTTTTCCTTTGTCGTCAACAGTTATATTTATTGGCGTAAGCCCTTTTCGATATAGTTCTTTGATATTGTCCATGCTTGCATCTTCGTTTTCCAATGGATCTACGAATTCAAAAACAATATTACTGTTGTAGGCCTGAAATTCTTCTAGTAATTGTTTCGTTTCTAGTTGCAAACGTTTGAATTCAGCCGGTAAATCGCCCTGCATGTACACTTTTATGTAAAGAGGATTTTGTACTTGTTTGATAATATTCAACGAAGTAGGGGAAAGCGTGTATCTTTTATCTTGTGTTAAATCAAAACGATGAAAAAAGGAATTCCCTATTGCATTCAAAAGCAACACAACGGCAAGGATAATTAATACTGATTTTAGGTTATTTTTCTTAGAAGCTGTCATTACGATTTGAAAGATTTTAGATTATAAACAGTAAAGGAAAGAAAGACAACAGTTATGCTTGTAAAATAAAGGATATCTCTAGTGTCTAATACGCCACGACTCATGCTTTTGAAATGATCTTGCATTCCAAATGCCGCAACTAGGGTAGCTATATTTGGAACCACAGAAGCTATACCTTCAAATCCAAAATAAAAGAAAAAACACAAAAATACCGCAACAATAAAAGCCACAATTTGATTGTCAGATAGCGTTGATGTAAATATTCCAATGGCGGAATACGCGGCTATCAGAAATAATAATCCAAAATAAGAACCAATTGTACTTCCCATATCGATATTGCCCTCTGGTATTCCTAAATTAGAAATAACGGCCACATAAATGAATGTTGGAATAATAGCCATTACAATTAAAAGCAAAGCGCCAAGGAATTTTCCGTTTACAATTTGCCAAATACTCAATGGTTTGGTCAGCAATAATTCTAAAGTTCCTTGTTTTTTCTCGTCCGAAAAACTGCGCATGGTTACCGCAGGAATCAGGAATATCAAAATCCAAGGAGCCAAGGTAAAAAATGGAGTCAAATCAGAAAATCCAGTATTCAAAATATTATACTCTCCTTCGAAAACCCAAAGAAACAAACCGTTAATAATTAGAAAAATGGCAATTACTAAGTAGCCAATGGGCGAACCAAAAAAGGACTTTATCTCTCGTAAAACTATTGATTTCATTTTTTTTTTTTTTTTAAGTTTAAGGTTTAGAGTTCAAAGTTGTGCAACTTTAAACTAAAAAAACTTTAAACCAAAGTAACTAATTTATCCACGCTCCACGCTTCCGGTTTATTGTTGAATAATTTCTTAGTGAATGTCCAAATGTCGTAAAAAAGCTCAGAATTTCTGTAGTTTTCTAAATCAGCTTCGGTTTCCCAATGACTATAGGTAAAGAAAATACTTTTGTTGTTTTTATCTTGGTACAATTCTAAGAAACGATTTCCAGGTGCATTTCGTATTTTATCTTTCATTGACTCAAAGTTTTCTAAAAACGCAGGAATATGCTCCTCGTGAAAACTCAATTTTACTATTCGTACAAACATTGTTTTTTTGTTTAAGGTTTAAAGTTCAATACGTTTAAAGTTGCTCAACTTTAAATCTTAAACTTTAAACAAATTTTATAATTATTATATCTCTATAAGTCAATCCCAATAAACTATTTGCTGATCCTACTTTGGAAGGATTACTTCTAAAAATGGCTATTTCAAGAAAACCAGCTTCGTTGAAAATGGCTAATTTTTCACCTTCGTAGGATTTAATCGGATATTTATCAGAATTTGCAATGGCAGAATAGTTTGGCAAAATTGTTTTGATGTTTTTAGTTTTCATAACGATTTCGTACGGTCTTCCTTTGCCAATTTCGATAAAATATTTTTTAGAAATATTAGTAATTACATTTCCAAAATGGTCGATGTAAATTACATGTCCTTTCAAGGAATTCCCATCGTCCGAGACAATGGCTTGCAGGTTTGTCACTTCCTTAATCGTATTTATTTCTTTACCAATGACATTCATTAAACCGCCTTTGGATAAATGACAGGCTACTTTTACAAACACATCAAGATCAGTTGCTTCGTTTGGCAAACGATCATGGATATTAATGGCGACTATTTTTTGTGGAATAATTTTTTGCGAAAGCATGCTTAAAATTCCGTTATCAGCAGCAATAAAATAGTGGTCGTTCCATTGCATGACAATATGTTTGTTTTCTTTATTGGCCTCCATATCCACTCCAACAATATGAACTGTTCCTTTTGGAAAACTTGCATAGGAAGCACTAATAATGTAACTTGCTTCTAAGGTGTTGAATGGATCAATTTCATGTGAAATATCAATAATTTTCGCCTCGGAGTACTCGGATAAAATTTTCCCTTTTAGCGCACCCACAAAGTGGTCTTTCAATCCGTAATCCGTAGTCAGGGTAATTATTGACATAAATTTGTTTATAACTATTGGTGTTTTGTAAGCCTAATTTTCATTAAATTTGAGATGTGCAAAGCTAATAATAGTAAATTCAAAAAAGCAAAAAACAAAAACAAATTCTATTAAAAAGCAAGAAATATACCCGACAGCCAATTGATTTATAAAAAAATTAATTCTAATTTAAAACTACCTCATTTGAACGAAAGAATAATCGAGCTCATAGACATCGCTCCAAAAGACTTTTGGGGCGCTCAAGACACTCATCTTGAAACAATTAAAAAGTATTATCCAAAATTAAAAATTGTTGCTCGGGGAACAACTTTAAAAGCTTTTGGTGAAAAAGAGGTTTTAGACGAGTTCGAAAACCGGTTTCAACGGTTAATGGTCCACTTTTCACGATACAATACTATTGATGACAATGTGATTGAACGCGTCATCCTTGGTAATGGTCAGGAAGACAGAAAGTTTAAGGAACAAGATAAAATATTAGTGCATGGTGTAGGAGGCAAAATTATTAAGGCAATGACTGTCAATCAACAGTTGTTGGTGGACACTATGGAGAAGAATGACATGGTTTTTGCAGTAGGACCTGCTGGAACTGGAAAAACGTATACTGGTGTCGCAATGGCCGTCAAAGCGCTAAAAGATAAGCAAGTCAAACGAATTATATTAACTAGGCCAGCGGTAGAAGCAGGAGAGAACCTCGGTTTTTTGCCCGGTGATATGAAGGAAAAACTGGATCCGTATATGCAACCTTTATATGATGCGTTACGGGATATGTTGCCTAATGAAAAACTAGAAGATTACATTTTAAAGGGAATTATTCAGATTGCACCTTTGGCATTTATGCGCGGGAGAACGTTAGATAATGCTTTTGTGATTTTGGATGAAGCCCAAAACACTACGCATTCCCAAATGAAAATGTTTTTGACACGTATGGGAAAAAGTGCTAAGTTCATGATTACGGGTGATCCAGGTCAAGTAGATTTACCACGAAGAACCATTTCCGGACTTAAAGAAGCTTTGCTGGTTTTGAAAGATATTGATGGCATTGGAATTATTTATCTAGATGACAAAGATATTGTCCGACATAGATTAGTGAAAAAAGTAATTGATGCGTATAAAATGATTGAAAATAACGATTAGAAAATACACACCTTTTTTGAAGTAAAAAGCGAGTCCATTTCAATAGTAAATGAACTCGCTTTTTGCTTTAGTGTTTTAAAAAACGATAGTATTTTATTTAGCGGCTTAAATAAAATACAAATGATTCCTTTTGAATCTGTTCAAAATGCAATAAATTTGGAATTAATATAATGTCAGTTAAAAAAAGAAATGATTTTAAAAGAAAAAATAAAAGTAGTTATTAGTGATTTAGACGGGACTTTACTCAATTCAGATCACAAAATATCCCAATATACCAAAACTGTTTTTCAAGAGCTCCATAAGCAAAATTATTTAATAATTGTAGCAACAGGCCGCCATCACTTAGATGCGTTGTCTATCGTAAAAGGATTAGGTTGCCCTGTTTATTTAGTGACTTCAAATGGTGCTCGAATTCATTCTCCAGAACGAGAACTTCTTTTTTCTTTGGATTTAAAAAGTGAGCTTGTAAAATCGGTTTTCGATTTAGAAATAGATCCCGAAATCACGAGCGTTATATTTAAAGAAGAGGTTTGGCAAACCAATCATCACAATGAAAAACTGAATGGCTTTCAGAAAGAATCCAATTATCTACCTGAAATAGTAGATTTTAGTTTGCTAGATGATTTTGGCGGAATAAAATTTTTCTTCACTCATGACAGTCATCAAACGTTAGTTGATTTGAAAGATAGAATTTTAGAGCACCACTCAGACCATTTTAATCATGCATTCAGTCTGCCTTTTTGCCTAGAGTTCATGCATAAATCGGTCGATAAAAGCGTGGCTATTGCCAAAATTTTGGAAAAAGAGAATTTTGTGTTTGAGCAAACAATTTCTTTTGGAGATGGTTATAATGATGAAAACATGCTTACATCTTCTAGTAAAGGTTTAGTTATGGGAAATGCACCGGATAGTTTGAAAGCCAAATTATCTCATTTAGAAGTAATTTCAACTAACGATAATGAAGGTGTTGCCAACTATATAGTGCAGAAATTACTAAATAATTAGTCTAAAATAGTGTTTTTTACCCACTACAATTTCAATTAAAAACTCAAATCAAATGAATAAAAAACTGATCCTTGTTATCGGTGTTTTGTTTTCCATAACAATTCAAAGTCAAACACTAAAATTGGAAGAAATCATGAAAGGCAACACTTTTATTGGTGTGCCACCAGAAAATGAAAGATGGTCTCTGGATGGGCAGAAAGTATATTTCGAATGGAATCCAAATAATGAATTGGGAACAAGTACTTATTTCTGGAAAAATGGATTGTCAAAACCAGAATTAGCCTCACCAAATGATGTTGCTTTTTCAAAATTAGATTTTAAAAAAACAAGCAATCCGGATTTGCATTATTACATCGATAAAGGCAGCTTGTTTTCGTATGCTTTAAAAAGTAAAACTTCGAAAAAACTGTACCAACAAAGCAGCCCAATTTCTAATTTGCAAATGGGTGCTGTGCCAGGAATACTTTATTTTAGACAAAATGAAAACCTGTTTCAGTTCAATACTAATGAAGGTTCTGTGATTCAGATTACTAATTTCCGAAAGGGAAAAGCAGAAGATAAACCTGCTGATAAAGAATCATTTTTGAAAAGTCAGCAGGAGGAATTATTTCAATTCATCAGAGATCAGGAAGCGTTGAAAAAATGGAATTTAGCAAAATCAAAAACCATAAAATCTGATTTTCCAAAGCCCTATTTTTATGGAAAAAATAACTTTGGAAGTTTAAAAGTAGATCCAAAAGGGAATTTCGCCACTTTCAGATTAATAGAAGATTCAGAACGTAAAAACGAAAAAATGGAAGTTTTCATCACTGCTGATGGCTACAACCAAATTGAAGACACTAAGGCAAAGGTTTCTACAGATAATCTGTTGGCAAGCAAGTTTGGAGTGTATGATATCGCCAAAGATTCGGTTTATTTTGTGAATTTCTCCTCGTTGAGTCATATTCAGGATGTTCCAAAGTATTCTGAGTTGTATGAAAAATCAAAAACTACCGAAAAAAAAGACAAACTAATCGTAGTTCAGGAACCTATTTACAATGAAAATGGCTCTTACGCCATTGCGGAAATCAGAAGTCAGGACAACAAAGACCGATGGATTGTGAGTTTAAATTTAAAGAAAGGAACTTTTCAGGAATTAGACCATCAACACGATGAAGCTTGGATTGGCGGACCCGGAATCCCTTCTTATTCGTTTGGAAGAGGAACGCTTGGTTTTTTGGGAGACAATGAAACCGTTTATTTTCAATCGGAAGAAACTGGTTATTCTCATTTGTATACGTATAATTTAAAGTCAAAAAAGAAAACCCAACTAACCAAAGGAAATTGGGAAGTCCGCAACGTGAATTTGTCAAAAGATAAAAAATCTTTTTATTTAACGACAACGACTACACATCCAGGAAATAGAGATTTCTATAAATTGGAAGTGGCAAATGCAGTACTGCAACCCATTTTGACTAAAGATGGTGCTCATGAAGTAAGTTTATCTCCCGATGAAAGCACTTTAATAGTTCGTTATTCCTATAAAAATAAGCCTTGGGAATTGTATGTAGCACCTAATAAAAAGAATACGAATCTAATTCAAATTACGACTTCAACTTCCGAAAGTTTTAAAAAATATGCTTGGCGAGAACCAGATGTAATCACTTTCAAAGCGCAGGATGGAATTCCCGTAAATGCCAGATTGTACAAGCCACAAACTGGGACGGCAAATAAAGCGGCAATCTTGTTTGTTCATGGTGCAGGTTATTTGCAAAACGCACACAACTATTGGAGTACATACCATAGAGAATACATGTTTCATAATTTATTAGTCGATTTAGGCTATACCGTTTTGGATATTGATTATAGAGGCAGCGATGGATACGGACGTGATTTTAGAACAGGAATTTACCGTTTTATGGGCGGAAAAGATTTAACGGATCAAATTGACGGAAAGAAATATTTAGTGGAGAATTACGGAATTGATGCTTCAAAAGTTGGGATTTATGGTGGTTCTTACGGAGGTTTCATCACGTTGATGGGAATGCTAACAACTCCAAAAGAGTTTGCTTCTGGAGCAGCTTTACGTTCTGTTACGGATTGGGCACATTACAATCATGGCTACACCGGGAATATTCTTAATTTCCCGGAAACAGATCCGGATGCTTACAAAAAAAGTTCGCCAATCTATTTTGCAAATAATTTAGAAGGCGATTTATTGATGCTTCACGGTATGGTAGATGATAATGTAGAATACAAAGATATTGTTCGTTTGTCTCAGCGTTTTATAGAATTAGGGAAGAAAAAATGGAGTCTGTCAAGTTTTCCTGTCGAAGCGCATGGTTTCAAAGAAACCTATTCTTGGGTGGACGAATACAGCCGAATTCTAGATTTATTCAACGATACTTTACTTGATAAATAATTTTAGAGACGAAAATAAAATATAC
>JAGOJA010000024.1 GCA_017995345.1 Flavobacterium sp. | reverse complement strand
TCAAAACGGATTGATAAGCTAGAACGTACTTTTAAGGAAAAATTCCCTGACGGGATAGATGATAGAACAACAGCGACTATTCCGTTAGGTTTTATGAATCGATTAGTAATCGATGGTAGACAATATAAGATAGAAATTTCAGGAATGAATATTACAAATTGTAAGGAGTAGCAATTAAATTATGGATTCTTTTACTGCCTTAGATTTTGAAACTGCAACGGGTTATAGAAATAGCATTTGCCAAGTTGGATTAGTGCAAATAAAAAACGGAATCGTTATCTAAGAAGTCGATTTTTTAGTTAAGCCACCCGATAATTATTATTGGAATCGCTTTACGGACATTCACGGAATTGCTGACAAAGACACTTTGAACTCGCCCACTTTCGACCAAATTTGGCAGCAAATCGCACCTTATATCGAAAACCAGAATGTAGTGGCACACAATGGCTTTGGGTTTGATTTTCCTGTTTTGAATACCACACTGGACTACTATAATTTACCTATTCCCTCTTACAATAAATTCTGCACTTATAAGATTTATAGGTCAAATTTAGCTACCTTGTGCAAAGAACACAACATTCCCCTAAATCATCACGATGCGCTGAGCGATGCTAAAGCTTGTGCGGAGTTGTGGTTGAGGAGTTTGGAGAATTAAAAAATAAAATTTATGCATAAAATAAAAAATTTATTAAACCAAGTTTCATTCATACAAAAAAAATACAATGATTTAGCCGAGTATTCGGGTGAACATTACAATATTTTTGACGTGCTTGGAGTAAGGTCTGACGAATTAAGCCATTCTGCAATTCTTGTTAATCTTATGGATGCCCAAGGAAAACACGGGCAAAAAGACACATTTTTAAAGTTGTTTATTGATCAAATCAAACCTTTATTAGAAAATTCCAAATACAGCGAACATATTAATTCTTTTGATACAAAAAAAGCAACAGCTAACAAAGAAATACATATAGGAGAAGTAAATTTACAAAAAGCCGAAGGAGGTCGTGTTGATATTGTGATTCGTTCTAATGATAAGCATATTATAATAGAAAACAAAATTTATGCTGGAGACCAAGACCAACAACTTATGAGATATGATAATCAATATAAAAATGACCCTATTATTTATCTTACTCTTAATGGAGATACGCCAAGTGAAGCTTCAAAAGGAAATTTAGTTTTAGATACTGATTTTATTTGTATTTCCTATAAAGTTGATATTTCAAACTGGCTTGAAAAATGCATTAAAGAAATGGCAAATAAACCCATTATTCGAGAAACTTTAAACCAATATTTTTATTTAATTAAAAGTTTAACTAACCAATCAAATAATAATAAAATGAACGAAGAGATTTTAAAAATATTAATGAAAGACAAAGATAGTTTTGATTCATTTGTTACGTTGATTAATTCACAGAATAAACTGAAAGCTGAAATATTAAAAAAAGAATTTACTGATGATATCCTTCAAAATATTGCAAACAAACATAATCTTACTTTAATTGTTGATGAAGGATTTTATTTTGGTGTTACTTACAAAGGATTTTCATTTGAGAATGAAAAATTAGATGATGAAAATTTGCGTATTAGATTCGATTATCAATCCAGTAACTACAGAGATGTTTTATTTGGTTTGATATACATTGACAATACAAAAATCAACGATTTGCGAAACTTAGTAATAAAAGAAAAATTTGAGAAAACATTTGGAATAGCTCATAAAAATGGAAATTTTTCCAGTTATCTAATTAAATCAAAGTGGACTAATAATTTGTCAGATATAGGATCTTTAAACAAATTAAATGATTTGATATATGGAGATTTAAAAAATGATTTACAAAATGATTTAGACGAAATAGTGTCTAAGCTGATAGAATTATTTAGTGAATAATTCTATCAGTTAATTATATAGTTTCAAAACGACACTCCCACCCGAGTGTCGTTTTTTTACACAAAATAATTTTACCCCGCCGTCCTTTGTCCTACTCCTCTCCTAATTTCGTCTTCTGGGAAAGCCGAAAACCAATTAGAGTAGGCAAACTAAAAATAAAACAATATGTCACAAATAATTAACCGAAATGGGGAATTAATTAGAATCAACCCAAAAAAGAACAACCAAATTGAATACTCAACAACCAATGGAAGATCTTGGCACAATCGCTACTCAGGTTCGGGTTGTGGCGATTTTCAAGATTTAATTGATAACGGCAAAGAAATATTAGCAAATACCTCAAAAGGGCTATTTTATTCGACGACCAATGGAATGAGTTGGCACAAAAGAGGGTGAAATAATGCCATCGTTTTTCTTTTAAATTTGAACCGTCACAATATGGCATTGTGGCGGTTTAATTTAGTTTTATACTAATTAAACAATCAGAAATTATGGAAGTAAACAACATTATTTTAGCACTAGAAACTATTTACAAAACAGCTGAAAAATCCGAATTGAAACTGGATGTTTTTGCTACTATTCCAGTTGAAATAAAACGTGTTTGTGACTATTTTGAAGTCAATACCATCGAAGCTATATTATTGGCAACCTGTTTTGTAAAATCTTGCTTTAATGTAGTGGAACTACCCGAAATCATTAAACATTTTGGATTAGAAAATCACAGTTTTTTAATATATTTAGAGAATTTCAATTTGTTAACTTTCAAATCTATTGTGATTAAGACGGAAAATCGTAACTCAGAAAATAATTACAAACTATCTCAACATATTTATGATTATATACTTGCTCAAAAATCAATTCCTAAAGAATTATTAGAAATTAAAATCAAGGAAAACACTTTTAGTGAATTTTTATCCGATATGGATATATTAAGTAATTTGAAAGATGACGAAAAAATTAACTATTATTATTTCATTCAAAAGCTCAAAGATTTATTGAATGCCAATATCCATTTTAAATTAACTGAATTTGCAATTAAAAATCTTGAATTAGTAGATTCTTTTGTCTTTTTTGACACTATTTTGGACGCTATGAATTGTGGTGAAAATGATTTCAATACGAGTTTACAAAGCACTGTTGATGATTTTTACGAACGAAAAAGAGATTCATTCAAATACATCAATAATTTTCTAGAAGAGAAGACAACATTGAATCTACTAGATTTAATAGAAAAAGATTCCAATTCATTTTCTAACAGACACCGTATTCAATTAACCCAAAAAGCAGTTTCCATGCTGAAATAATGGGAAGGGATTTCGTTGGAATTTGTCGAAAAGAAAGACAAACGATTGATTTATCATGACCAAATTCAAAAACGCAATTTGTTTTATAATAGTGGAGAAGAATTACAATTGGAACCTATCAAAAAAAGTTTTTCAAACACTGCTTTCACCATATTACAAAGTCGGTTGAAGTCCAAAAATATGAGCGCTGGTATCACAGTTCTTTTGTATGGAAGTCCTGGAACAGGTAAAACAGAAACAGTCTATCAATTGGCAAAAAAACACAATAGACCTATTTTCAAAGTGGAAATTTCTGAAACCAAATCAATGTGGTTTGGGGAAATCCAGAAATTGGTCAAAAAAATTTTTACTGATTATTATAATTTCAAAAAAACACAAAAAATATGTCCTATTCTTTTGTTTAACGAATCCGATGCCATCATTGGCAAAAGAAAAAGTGCAGGTTCTTCATCCGTATCGGACACAGAAAATGCCATACAAAATGTATTGCTGGAAGAGTTGGAAAACTTTGACGGAATTCTATTTGCTACTTCCAATTTGGTAGCCAATTTAGATTCGGCATTCGAGCATCGTTTTTTATTCAAAGTGAAATATGAAAACCCATCTACTGAAAACGCTGCAAAAATATGGAGAAGCAAATTGCCAATCCTTTCTGAAAATGAAGCATTGCAATTGGCTTCGCAATTTTCCTATTCTGGCGGTGAAATGGAAAACATTGCTCGAAAATCTATTATGGATGAAATTGTTTTTGGTACAAAACCCAACTTCGAAAGAATTCTATCTTTTTGCGAAAATGAAAAATGGAATAGCAAACCTAAAAATACTATTGGGTTTTAGGGCACGTTTATTGTGTAGATTCAATTCGTATTTAAAACCTACAAGATTTCATAAACCTTGCAGGTTAGACTAGTAAATTCATTTTTTCACTAAAATTCTAAAAAAAATCGGGGTAATTTTGAATAAAAATAATATTTTTAAAATCAAACAAAAAAAGCCGATATTTTTCACCCTATATAATGTAAAACAGCGGCTATTTTTGTTTTTTTTGAACTATCCGTTAACTGATAAAGAATCTTAATTCAATATAAATCGTCTCACGACCTCAGCCACGCCATGATCATTATTCGAGGCCACAATAAAATTAGCTTTGTCTCTCAATTCAGGGTCTACATTATCGACCCAAACTCCCAATCCGGCATATTCAATCATGGTTAAATCATTTCCTGCATTTCCAACAGCTATGATTTCACTTTGAAGAATATCTAGTTTTTCTGCCAAAAATTTGATACTGGCACCTTTATCAATGCCATTTTGTGCTACTTCAAGGAAAAAAGGTTTTGACATGCTGACACTAAGATGTGGCATTGTAGCTTTCAAGTCTTTTTCGACTTCTTTTAAATAACTTGGTTCTTCCAATAAAATACATTTTACAGCGGAAGATTGAACCTCAGCTTTAAAACTAAGTACTTTATTGTGTTCTAAACCAGTGATTTTTTTTTCGATTTCGATATATTCAGAATCCGTTTCACTCACAATTTTCCCGTTAACATACGTAATAATGTGTGTCTTGCTTTTTAAGCTGTAATCATACAATTCATGGATTTGCTCTTGGGTCAAGGTTTGCTCAAAAATGACTTTGTCTTCCTTTAAATCTGTAATTACAGCACCATTATAGGAAATCATATAGGAATTATCCAAATGCAATTCTTTAGCAAAAGCGGTCATGGCAGGTGTCGGCCTTCCAGAGGCCAGAATAATAAAAACACCTAATTCCTGCGCCTTAGACAACATTGCTGCATTCTCGTTTGAAATGGTATGATCATCTGTCAATAGTGTATCATCCAAATCTAAAACCAACATTTTATATTTCATTCCATTTTTTTTATGAATGCATTATATACTCATTCTAAATTCTTCAATAACCGGATTCGCCTTAGAAAAATCAGTTTCCTGAATAAACAATTCTACTGCTTGTCCCATAGTTCCAAAACCTGCCAATCGAGCTGATTGTATGTTGTTTTTTAAAACAGTATCTACTCCTATTGCTTCAATTTTTTCTTTCAATGCCATTGCTAGAATTTCACTTCCTGAAAACACTTTCATTAATCCCATCTTATCCTTTATTTAATTATTTAGTACTATTTTCTTCATCCCCTTCTTGCTCTTCCATATCCTCCGTTTCAATGCTTTCATCGTCCTCCTCTTCCTCTTCTTCAAAATCGAATTCAAAAGGCTCCACTAACATTTTTTCAGCAAGAACTTCTATTCGTTCTGTAAATTGTTCCGAAAAAATAATCCGTTGTGTTCTAATAATACTATTCGAAATACGCATGATTTTGGTTTCATGACGCAATTTCAAAATTGGGTCTGCATCATCCAAAATAAACATTTTCAATCGGTTTACATTAAATCCAGCAGTGGTAAACATTTCACTTAACTTATTTGGAGTCCCAATCAACACGTCAATTCCGCTAGAGATATAATTTTTATCAAATTCCATGTCCCCTTTATCATGAACGCCATAGACTTCTAAATTAGAATTTTTTCCGTATTTTTCAAAAAGCAATTCCATTTCCAATACTTTGGCTTTGTCCTCAACAATAATCAAAGCTCGTGGTGATTCCTCGGTTGCGCCTGCCAATCTCTGAATTACATTCAGTACAATTGTTGTTGATTTTCCGCTTCCTTTTGGCGCAATAATCATACAATCCGCACCGCTTTTCAGTGTTGAAAATGTTTCTTTTTGCATCGTATTGGCCTCGGTCAATCCGTTTTCAATTAGGGCTTCTAGTAAGGCTTCGTTTATTTTTTTTAATTTCATTTTTATTGTTTTTTACACGAAAATTCGCCAAGTAAAAAGAAGATTCACAATGATTTAATTAAAAAATTACTTTGTGTTTCTTTGTGTCAACTTTACGCATCTTTGTGAAATAAATTACTTACTCGCGAATAACTTCACATCATTTTCAGAAATTTCGCTTCCGCCAAGGATAATCAAACGTTCCACTACATTGCGTAGTTCACGAATGTTTCCTGTCCAATCGTATTCCTGTAACAATTTAATCGCTGATTTAGAGAATTTTTTGACGGTATTTCCTTGCTCCGAAGCAATTTTTTCTGCAAAATGTGCAATCAGCATTGGAATGTCATCACGCCTTTCATTCAACGCTGGAACTTTTATCAAAATTACTGCCAAACGATGGTATAAATCTTCACGGAAACGGCCTTCAGCTATCTCGGTTTTTAAATCTTTATTGGTAGCCGCAACGACACGAACATCCACTTTTATATCTTTATCGGCTCCCACTCTAGTAATCATACTTTCTTGCAACGCACGCAATACTTTGGCTTGAGCCGAAAGACTCATATCTCCAATTTCATCTAAGAAAATGGTTCCTTTGTCAGCTGCTTCAAATTTTCCTGCGCGATCTTTTACAGCCGAAGTAAACGCGCCTTTTACGTGACCAAACAACTCGCTTTCTATCAACTCAGATGGAATTGCAGCACAATTCACTTCAATTAAAGGGAAATTAGCTCTTTCGCTTTTTTCGTGTAATTGATGCGCAACTAATTCTTTTCCGGTTCCGTTTGGTCCCGTGATTAAAACTCTGGCTTCAGTTTGCGCCACTTTATCAATCATCAGTTTGATATGATTGATGGCATCACTTTCGCCAATCATTTCGTAGTTCTTGCTTACTTTTTTCTTGAGAATTTTGTTCTCAACTACAAGTTGTTTTTTGTCTAAAGCATTGCGAACCGTGTTTAATAATCGGTTTAAATCCGGTGGTTTCGAGATGTAATCAAACGCACCCAAACGCATGGTGTTGATTGCCGTTTCCATATCGCCATGACCGGAGATCATCACCATAGGAATTTCGGGTTTGATTTTTTTGACTGCTTCCAGCACCTCAACACCGTCCATTTTTGGCATTTTAATATCACACAAAACCAAATCGTAATCGTTGTTTTTTATTTTTTCAAAACCTACAACACCATCTTCGGCTTCTTCAACCTGATACGTATCGTTTTCTTCAGAAAGTATTTTTGTGAGCACTCTTCGAATTGCTGCTTCGTCTTCTATGATCAGTATTTTTGACATGTTTTGATAATTTGTTTACTAGTTACTTTGTTTACTTCGAATACACAAATAACCGAATTAATCTATATTTAATATTTCAACCAGCGGTACAATTCACTCCAAGTGGGTTTCTTGCCGTACATCAGTATTCCGATTCGGTATATTTTTGCGGCAAACCAAACTACACAAAAAAAGCTTCCGAATAATAGTGTTACTGATATTGCAATTTGCCACAAAGGTACGCCAAACGGAATTCGCATGAGCATCACAATGGGCGAAGTGAGTGGAATCATTGAAAAAACGACTGCAATTGTCCCGTGTGGATTATTAATAACCGTAAAAAACCCGATGTATACGCTTAACATTAATGGCATAATGATAGGCAACAAAAATTGTTGTGAATCGGTTTGATTGTCAACTGCAGCGCCAATTGCCGCGTAAAACGAACTATACAGAAAATAACCTCCAATGAAATAAATCACAAATCCGATAAGAATACTCGCAATGGGTAAATTCCATAATTCCCTAATATACATTTGGGCAGTTCCTGTCATTTCTTGCTGTGCTGTATGCATCAATTCAGGTGAAACTTGGGCTGTAGGTCCCACATTTACTCCAAAAAATACGGAGGCTGCAAACATTAATGACATTCCGATTACTGCCCAAATAAAGAATTGCAGCAATCCTGCTAATGAAGTTCCTATGATTTTTCCCATCATCAATTGAAATGGCTTGACTGAGGAAATTATGATTTCTACTATTCGGCTCGTTTTTTCTTCGATAACGCTTCGCATCACCATGTTTCCGTAGATGATTATGAACATCATAATAAGATATCCAAATGCTCCGCCAATGCCAATTTTGATTTCGTTCAGTCCTTTGACACTTTCTTCACCAGATGCCTTTGTCAAGTTGATACTTACTTTTGATTGGGCATTTTGAATAGCCAATGTGTCTAAATTCGCTTTTTCTAAATTGTTTTTAGTCAGTTTTTTTGCAATTACATCCTGAACATTTTCAATGAATAAAATACTTGGACTACTATTTGAAATAAATTGAATTTTACTTTCTAAATCCTTAGTACTACTCGTTTTTGGGATATATAATAGTCCTTCATAACTTTCATTTGTGATGCTGTCTTTCAGGAATTGTAAATCTATACGGGACAAATCAAGATATTTGTACGCTTGATTTTTATTGTTTTGTGATGTAAATTCTTTTACAAACAATCCTGATTCATCATGAATTGCAATTTGTTTGGTATCTGCTTTCATGGAGCCTAAATACGCAACAAAAACGGCTATTCCCACAAATAGCAACGGACTTAAAAAAGTCATAACAATAAAAGATTTATTGCGCACTTTAGCAATAAACTCTCTTTTTATAATTAATGATATAATGCTCATTTTTGACTGCTTGGATTTTAGATTACTTAGATTTTTAAGAACAATTAGATTAAAAGCTTGTAAAAAGACAAGTAATCTAAAAAGCCTAACAATCTATTGGGTTACTGTTTGAATAAAAATATCATTGACACTTGGAATTTTTTCTACAAAATGAGTCACTTGACCTCGTTGTGTCAGGATATTCAACAACTCATTTGGCGTAGCATTCCCGAGTTGAATTTCTAATTTCAACTCGTTGTTCAGTGATTTAAAAGTAGCCGGACTAACGGTAAATTTCTGTGTAATGGCATACATCAAGCCTTCCACATTATCCGATAAAATGCCCACTTCAAAACTATTGGTTTTAAATTGTCTCTTGACATCATCCAGTTTTCCTTCTATGAGTTTATTCGATTTGTGAATCAAAGCGATGTGGTCACATAATTCTTCAACGCTTTCCATGCGGTGTGTCGAGAAAATTATAGTAGCTCCTTCTTCTCTCAACGCCAGAATTTCATCTTTGATAATATTCGCATTTACAGGGTCAAAACCCGAAAAAGGTTCATCAAAAATTAAGAGTTTTGGTTTGTGCAAAACGCATACTACGAACTGGATTTTCTGTGCCATTCCTTTAGAAAGTTCTTGGATTTTCTTGTTCCACCAGCCTTGAATCCCTAATCTTTCAAACCAATACTCCAGTTGTTTTTTGGCTTCAGCCTTTGAGAGCCCTTTCATTTGAGCCAAATACAAGCATTGTTCTCCCACTTTCATTGTGTTGTACAATCCTCTTTCTTCTGGCAAATAACCTATATATTGAACGTGTTTGGGTTGTAATTTTTCACCATCCAAAATGATTTCGCCACTCTCCGGTAATGTAATTTGATTTATAATTCGGATCAGTGATGTTTTTCCTGCTCCATTTGGGCCTAAAAGCCCGTAGATACTTCCTTTTGGAACCATTAATGAAACCTTGTTAAGCGCCATATAATCACCGTATTTTTTGACTACTTTATTTACTTCAAGGATAGTACTCATGCTTATTTTTTAATTGGTGTAAAAGTAAATAATTAGTACCGAAATTCTTAAAATTGTTACATAAAAAACCCATCCTTATTTTATCAAGGATGGGTCAATGTATTTTTTTAATTAGATGTGATAATCTGCGTCTCTAATCATTTTTTTTATGAAAACATGTCTTTTACTTTCTCAAAAAATGATTTGTCTGATTTTTCAGGATTTGGAATAAAATTATCGTCGCTAATGTTTTTTTCAAAAAACTGTTTTTGTTCTTTGTTCAGTGTTTTTGGAGTCCAAACATTTACATGTACCAACAAATCTCCGTTTCCGTAACCATTGATACTTGCAATTCCTTTTCCTTTTAATCTTAGAATTTTACCAGATTGAATTCCTTCTTCTAGTTTGATTCTCACTTTTCCGTTTATAGCTTCGATGTCTTTGGAAATTCCAAGAACAGCTTCAGCAAAACTGATGTATAAATCGTAATGTAAATTCTCTCCTTCACGTTTCAAGAACTCATGCTCTAATTCTTCAATAGCAACAATCAAATCTCCTGGAATACTGTTTCCCGGAGCATCATTTCCTTTATTAGAAACTTTCAATTGCATTCCGTCAACCACACCGGCAGGTATTTTTATCGACACTGTTTCATCTTCAATAATCATTCCTTGTGAATCTGCCTCTGAGGGTCTTTTGTCTAAAATTTGACCGGAACCACTACAGGTAGGACATGTTGAAGCTGATTGCATTCTGCCCAAAATTGTATTCGTAACGCGCATCACTTGTCCTTGTCCGTTACATGTAGAACATGTTTTATAGGTAACTCCAGGTGCTTGAACTTTACGTTTTACTTTTACTTTTTTCTCCACTCCATTGGCAATTTCTTCTAAGGTCAATTTCACTTTGATACGAAGATTGCTTCCTTTAGCACGACGAACTCCGCCTCCACCGCCTCCGAAACCACCAAAACCACCTCCGAAAATATCACCAAACTGACTGAAAATGTCATCCATATTCATTCCGCCGTGACCGCCTCCGCCAAAACCGCCAGAACCATCAAAAGCTTGATGACCATATTGATCGTATTTGGCTTTTTTCTGAGGATCACTTAATACTTCGTAAGCTTCAGCAGCTAATTTAAATTTTTCTTCTGCCGATTTGTCTCCAGGATTTTTGTCAGGATGATGCGCTATAGCTTGTTTTCTATATGCTTTTTTAATTTCGGCAGCATCAGCATTCTTTGAAATGCCTAATATTTCGTAAAAATCTTTTTTCATTTTTAATTTTTCTAGCAAAAATACAGTTGCAATGAATTGCCTCTGTATACTTGCGTATTACTGACCTATAACAACTTTTGGATAACGGATAATTTTGTCACCTAATTTATATCCTTTTTCAAGAACGTCAACAATTTTACCTTTCAACTTATCTGACGGTGCAGGAATTTGAGTGATCGCTTCAGCAAAATCAGCATCAAAAACGTCTCCAACCTTGACATCAACTTGCTCTAATCCTTTAGAAACCAAAGTAGTTTTTAATTTTTCATTAATAAGCGCTACTCCTTCTAGTAAAGGACCATCATCTGTTTTGCTGATTTCTGTAATTGCTCTGTCGAAATCATCTAATACAGGAAGCAAGGCAAGTAAAACTTCTTGATTGGCCGTTTTGAATAACTCAATACGCTCCTTAGTTGTTCTACGTTTGTAATTTTCGAATTCAGCAAATAATCGTAAATATTTATCCTTCTCATTAGCTAAGTCTAGCGCCATTTGCTCTTCTACACTTAATTCCTCAGCGATCGCTTGCTCTTCATTGGCATTATTATCTAATGTCACCTCATCTAATTCTTGATCGATTTCTGTATTGTCAGTAGTCATAGTACTCTTATTTTTAAAAATATTCTTAAACTTCATTTTTTTATTCTTTTCTATGGATTGCAAAAGTACTGCCAATTCTTTTAAAATGTCAAATTGTCATCTTTTTGTTGATTTCACTTTTCTTTTCAATATAACTCCTAAGCATTTAAAATTTTAAGATTATTTTAAGACTATCTTGGCATTCTTTATCTACATTTGTAAAAGCTTTTATTTTAGAAGCCTTTTCGAAGGTAAAAAGCGCTAGTTTATATTCTAAACAATTATTAATTCACCATTATCTGTATATCAAAAAAAGCTTCGTTTATCAAAACGAAGCTTTTTTTTATGTTTTTACAAATCAAGACTTTAACAAGTTTTGTTTTAAACTTTCAAAATCTAATGAAAGCTGGTCGCCAGTGATTAAGTTTTTGAGTGAATACGTATTCGAAACCATTTCTTGGTCTCCAACAATCACCGCAAAAGGAATTCCTCGTTTGTCCGCATGTTGAAATTGCTTGGCTACTTTCGCATTATCTGGGTACAACTCTACTTTTATTCCCGCAGCTCTTAGTTTTTGAATGGCTTGCAATCCATAAAAAGCTTCGGCTTCACCGTAATTGATAAATAATGCTTTTGAAGTTGCCGTAACGGTTTGCGGAAATAAATTTAGCTCTTCGATAACTAGGTAAATTCGGTCTAATCCAAAAGAAATCCCCACACCACTCATGTTTTTCAATCCGAAAATTCCGGTCAAATCATCGTATCTCCCACCACCACCAATGGATCCCATTGCTACTGATTTTGGCGGAGCCACTTCAAAAATGGCGCCTGTGTAATAATTTAATCCTCTGGCTAATGTTACATCTAAGTCTAAAATTGAATTGCCTAAGCCCAATTTTGTTACATTATCACAAATGAAACGCAATTCTGCTACGCCTTTCATTCCTTCCTGAGATTCAGCAAGCAAAACCGATAGTTGGCTTATTTTCTCTGAAATAGTTCCTGTAAAATTGAATAATGGCTGTACTTTCAGAATCGCTTCTGCTGAAATTCCTTTCTCCATCATTTCCTTTTTCACGCCGTCTTCGCCAATTTTGTCTAACTTATCCAGCGTCACTGTGAAATCGATCAATTTATCCGATGCGCCAATCACTTCGGCAATTCCGGATAATACTTTTCTATTATTGATTTTGATGGTTACGCCTTCTAAACCCAAAGCCGAAAAAACAGTATCATATAATTGCACCAATTCTACTTCCTGCCACAATGATGTAGAACCTACCACATCTGCATCACATTGAAAAAATTCTCTAAAACGGCCTTTTTGCGGGCGATCTGCTCTCCAAACGGGCTGGATTTGGTATCTTTTGAATGGGAATTCAATGTCGTTTTGATGTTGTACCACATAACGTGCAAACGGAACCGTTAAGTCATATCGTAAGGCTTTCTCAGAAATACTGGCCGTTAGTTTCGTACTGTCTTTATTTTCCAGATGTGTTGCATTGGCTTTCGCCAAATAATCTCCGGAATTTAATATTTTAAAAATCAAGCGATCGCCTTCTTCTCCGTATTTTCCCATCAAGGTTTCGGAGTTTTCAAACGAAGGGGTTTCTATGGGTTGGAATCCGAATTTCTCGAAATTACTTTTTATAATCTGAATGATATAGTGACGTTTTGCCACCTCAGCTGGTGAAAAATCTCTGGTTCCTTTTGGAATGCTCGGTTTTGATGCCATTGTATGAGTATTAGATTTTAGATTTTGAGATTTTGGAAATGTTGAAAAACTCCAAATTCTAATTTTTTGCAAATATCTTATTTTTAAAATTATTCTGTTTACAAATCTCAGCATTTTATTGCAGGATGCCTAGCCCAGATTAAAGTGAAAATACGGAAGCAAAAAATACTATTGTTTTCTTGCCTAAAAGAGCGACCGGAGGAAGCTCCTTTTGGGCAATTGAAAACAAATTATTTTTGCTGCAGGATTGTAGCGGAAAGCTGGAAATAGCTACAAATAAAAGAGATTGTAATAAATTAGTTTTTAGCTGCAGAAAATTTGTAACAAAAATTGTATTTTCGTGACAAACAAGCATGATGTTAAAACTATTCAAAGAAAATATCCGTATCGCATTAGGTTCTATTAGAACGCAATTATTGCGAACCGTACTTACCGTGTTGATTATTGCTATTGGGATTACTGCCTTAGTGGGTATTCTTACCGTTGTTTCTGCTTTGGAAAACACCATTTCATCAGATTTTGCCTCCATGGGTGCCAATACGTTCAACATCAATCAATACGAAAACACCACACGAAACCGTGGAGGAAATGAGCGCGAAATCATAAATCCAATCATTTCTTATCCGGAAGCGGTTGCTTTTCAAAATAAATACAACTATCCCTTTACTCAAACCTCGCTTTCGTTTACGGCAACATCAACAGCTGAAGTGAAATTTGAAGCGACAAAAACGGATCCTGAAATTAAGGTTGTGGGTGTTGACCAACATTTTATCACTAATTCTGGTTTAGAAACTAGTTTAGGACGAAATTTTACCAGTTTTGACATTGATAACAACTCTTTTGTGTGTGTGGTAGGCTCTGATTTTGAAAAAGGATTATTAAAAGACATAAACCCCCTTGACAAAACAATCTCTATCCGTGGAGCCAAGTTTAAAGTCATTGGTGTACTCAAAGAAAAAGGTTCTACTTTTGGCAACAGTCAAGATTTGAGAGTGTTAATTCCAATTCAAGTAGCGCGTTCCTTATTTACAGCACCAAACATAAATTACACGATGAGCGTCATGGTTTCTAAGAAAGAATTATTAGAACAAGCCATTGATAACGCTACAAGTACCATGCGTAGGGTTCGCAAGTTAAGCCCGGTTAAAGAGAATAATTTTGGCGTGGTTAGAAGTGATGACCTTATCAACAGAATTTTAGGAATTACAAAATATCTTGGGTTTGCCTCTTGGCTTATTGGTATCATTACCGTGCTGGGATCTTCTATTGCTTTGATGAATATTATGATTGTTTCCGTTACGGAACGCACCAGGGAAATTGGGGTTCGGAAAGCCTTGGGAGCCAAAAAAACAACTATTGCCATTCAGTTTTTTATAGAAACTTTATTGATAGGTCAATTAGGAGGTTTAGTTGGAATTATTTTTGGTATCCTAATCGGTTTTGGTATAGCAACAGCAATAGACTTTGTTTTTGTAATTCCGTGGGGAGCAATTCTGGCCGCCTTCATAACCAGTTTTATTGTGGCAATTGTTTCAGGTTTGTATCCTGCTATAAAAGCAGCGATGCTAGACCCAATTGAGGCATTGCGATATGAGTAGTTGAAAAGAATGAATTGAATATCTAGTTCAAACGAAATTATTTTACACTCGCTTTAGTCATCCTGTCATTTCCGTAAATATCTTTTCGTAACTCAGTTGTTGCGAAATTCATTTTCTGAAGTAAATCAATCGTTTCTTTGCCTAAATACTGATTAATTTCAAAATACAATTGTCCGTTTTCAGATAGGTTTTTCTGAGCTAATTCGGCTATTTTTTTATAAAAAACCAAGGCGTCATTATCTGCTACAAAAAGCGCCAAATGCGGTTCATTGTCCAATACATTTTTCTTGATTTCCTCTTTTTCTAAATGGCGAACATAAGGCGGATTAGAAACAATGATATCAAATTGTTGCTGCAAATCTTCCGTTTCAAGAATGTTTTGATTAATAAAAGTAACGTTTACAGAATTATTTTCTGCGTTTATTTTGGCTGTAGCCAAAGCATTTTCAGAAACATCAATTGCAAAAACCGTTGCATTTGGAAGATTTTTTGCCAATGCAATAGCGATACAACCACTTCCGGTTCCAATATCCAGAATACGAATTTTTTGACTTTCCACTTTCGACTTTTGACTTTTTAAAATCCAATCTACTAATTCTTCTGTTTCCGATCTTGGAATCAAAACATTCGCATTGACTTCAAATTCCAATCCATAAAAACTCGTTTTCCCTAAAAGATATTGCACTGGAATTTCCTGTTTTAATTGTTTCAAAATCAAGTTCCAAACTACAATTTCATCATCCGAAAAAACCAAATCAGGTTGCAATGCCAAGTCTATTCTTTTCAGTTTGTGTTTTTCTTCTAAAATTAAATAGAAAAAATTCTCTGCTTCACCCACATCATAAATTGGAGCCAGTTCTTGAATAAATTGGGTTCTGTATTCTTTAATTTTCATACGGTTTATAGATTGCTTGGATTAAAATGGCTCATTTAAAATTTTATAATTCTTTCAACATCCAAACCGGACAACTGTCATGACCTGTGCTTCCCATTGGAGCAGAAATATACTCAAAACCAGCTTTTTTATATAATTTTTGAGCAGCAAGCATAAATGGCATTGTTTCTAGATAGCATTTTTCGTAACCAAAATTCTTAGCACTTTGCAAACAAACCTCCATCATTTCAGCTCCAATTCCGATACCACGCGTTTCGGGTAGAAAATACATTTTTTGAAGTTCACAAATACTCACCGCTTCGTTAGCAAGTGGCGCAATACCGGCAGAACCCACGACTATTCCATCCTTTTCTACAACATAATAAATGGATTTTGGTTTGTTGTATTCCTCAAACATTAAATCTAAATAAGGATCTTCATAAGCCGTTCCTACTTTCGGAATATCTAATTCGTCAAAAACAGCTCTTATCAATGCTGCAACTGCTTGATTGTCCCCTTTTATTATTTTTCTAATGCTGTAATTTTCCATTTTTATAAAAAAACTAATTTTATTTGCAAAAGTAGAAATTGTTTGTTGTTAAATTAGAAAGTTTCAAAACTAATCCTGAAGTTTCCGAGCTAAACCCAAAACAACTACTTTTGTGTTGTGAAAATAAATGAAAAATATATCCGAAGATGCATCGAATTAGCCAGAAATGGCTTGGGAACAACGTATCCAAATCCTTTGGTGGGCAGTGTGATTGTTTATGACGGCAAAATTATTGGCGAGGGCTGGCATAAAAAATCGGGAGAATCCCACGCCGAGGTAAACGCTGTGAAAGCTGTAAAAGATAAATCATTATTGAAAAAAGCGACTATTTATGTGAGTTTAGAACCTTGTAGTCATTTTGGCAAAACACCACCTTGTTGTGATTTGATTATCAAAAATAATATTCCTAATGTAGTTATTGGAACAGTTGATCCCAATGTAAAAGTGGCAGGAAACGGAATCAAAAAGCTAATAGAAGCTGGAATACATGTTACCGTAGGGGTTCTTGAAGAAGAATGCAATGCGCTTAATAAAAGGTTTTTTACATTTCACAAAAAGAAAAGACCTTTTATTGTCTTGAAATGGGCCGAAAGTCAAGATGGTTTTATTGCGCCAACAGAAAAATTAGAAAAAAAACCAGTTTGGATTACAAATCAATATTCGAGACAACTAGTTCATAAATGGAGAACTGAAGAACAAGCAATTCTAGTGGGAACTCAAACAGCAATTGATGACAACCCAAAACTAAATGCGCGCGACTGGTCTGGAAAAAATCCGATTCGGTTGGTTATTGACCAAAACAATCGCATTGAAAAAAACAACCATATATTTGATAATCAAGCTGTAACAATTGTATTTTCAAAATCAATAGACACCATTAAAAAAGAAAACACTATATTTGAAATACTAGATTTTGAAAAAAATATAGCAGAACAAATTGTACAAATACTATATCAACATCAAATTCAATCCGTAATTATTGAAGGTGGTAGGCAAACTTTACAGACTTTTATTGATGCTAATCTTTGGGATGAAGCACGAGTATTTGTTGGAAGCATTAAATTTAAAGAAGGAACTCAGGCTCCAACTCTTTCCAAAAACCAGTTCAAAAAACAATCTATTGGTACTGACGAATTAACACAAACTAAAAACTATGATTAACACTATAATTTTTGATTTTGGAGATGTTTTTATCAACTTAGATAAAGAAGCGCCTGTTACTGAGTTTAAAAAGTTAGGTTTAAAGGAATGGCATGACGATTTAAAAGACCTAAATGAGAAATTTGAAAAGGGACAAGTTTCCGAACTTCAGTTTATAAATGGTTTTCAAAAACATTTACCTAATGCTTCGATAGAAGATATCCGAAGTGCTTGGAACACAATTTTATTGGATTTCCCTTTATACCGATTAGAATTTCTGCAATTGCTTTCGAAAAAATACCGCTTATTTTTATTAAGTAATACAGATGCAATACACATCGATACCTTTCAACATAAAGCTGGAATGACTTTTTACAGGGATTTTTATCAATGTTTTGAAAAAGTGTATTTCTCTTTTGAGTTAGGAATGCGAAAACCCGAACCTGAAATTTTTAATTTTCTCGTACAAAACGATAATTTAGACCCAAAGCGGACCTTATTTATTGACGACAAAAAAGAAAACACTGATGCCGCACTCGCATTAGGATTTAAAGTCTGGAATTTGCAGGTTGGAAAAGAAGATGTCGTGCATTTATTTGATAAAAAAATAATTTAGAAAAGTAGCTTTTGGAATTTAAAGACACCTACAATACTATTGAATTTGCCTCAGAAGAATTATTATATAAAGAAAAAAATAGCAAATTCTTTGGTTATGCATACCCAATTGAATCAGAAGACCAAGTAAAACCTCTAATTGAAACCTTACGAAAACAGCACCCCAATGCAGGACACTTTTGCTATGCGTATCAAATAGGTGCTGACACCGTAACGTACAGAGCGAATGATGATGGAGAACCAAGCAACAGTGCAGGAATGCCAATTTACGGGCAAATACAGTCATTTTCTTGCACAAACATACTTATTGTAGTCGTTCGGATTTTTGGGGGAGTAAAATTAGGCGTTGGTGGATTAATTTCTGCCTATAAAACCACTGCGCAAATGGTTCTGGAAAGTTGTGAGATCGTTGAAAAAACAATAGATATTCATTTTACCATCTCATTTGATTACCAAAACATGAATAAAGTGATGCGGGTAATCAAGGAAAAAAAGCTAGAAGTTGTATCTCAGGAAATGGAAATAAATGAAATTACCACCCTTCCGATAGGAAAAACAGAGATAAAAACACGAAAAAAAAATGCCGAAATGGTATTCGACATTTTTAATTCAATGTTTGAAATCGACATAAAAAGACTCTAATTATTTCTTGAAATCGGTTCTTTTTGCCATTTATTCTATTGCTTTTAACAATTCTAAAATATAATCTGGCGGAGCAATTGGTCGACCTGTTTTTAAGGCCAAAAAAACCAAAATAAAATGGGCGGTTGTTAATAACTCTTTCGCTTCATTATAAATCGCACAATCAAATTCTATCTTAACTGAACTCTGGCTTTTAAAAGTGGTGTGAACCGTCAGCAACTCATCATAGCGGGCTGATTTTTTATAATTGATATTCATAGAAACAATAGGTAACGCAATACCGCTCTCTTCCATACTTTTATATGAAATCCCTTTGTTTCTAAGCCATTCCACTCGTCCAATTTCAAAATAAGGAATATAATTCCCATGATACACAACCCCCATTTGGTCTGTTTCCGAGTAACGCACCCTAACTTCTACTTGATGATTTTTCATTAATTATATATTAAAAATTTACATTCTAAATAGGCCCTTACAACAATAATTCGTGAAATTATAACACTATAAATTTTTTTATACAGAAATTTGTTCACATATTTGTTACCCCGATAATTAATAACAAAACATCTTTTTTTTAGTAAGATAAAAACCACTAATTAAAAACAATCTAATAGAATAATATGAACAAAACTGCTCAATCAGTATGGGAAAACTGTTTGTCTTTCATAAAAGACAACATCCAAGATCAAGCCTACAAAACTTGGTTTGAACCAATCAAATCAGTTGAACTTACCGATAACGCATTATACATTCAAGTTCCAAGTAAATTTTTCTATGAATGGTTGGAAGAGCACTATGTAAAATTATTAAAAGTAGCCCTAACCAAAGAACTTGGAAAAAATGCTAAGTTACTTTATAAAATTAAAATGGAAAACACTTATGGCAATAAACAACCGTTTACGGAACAATTGCCAAGTTCAAATAGAGTTCCTTTGAAGCCACAAGATGTAGATGCTCCATTTAAAAACTTAAACTCCGAATTAAAAAACCCTTTTGTAATTCCAGGAATTCGAAATTTAAAAATCGAATCACAGCTGAATGCAAATTACAGTTTTGATAATTTCCTAGAAGGAGACTCGAATAGATTAGCAAGATCCGCAGGAATGGCTGTAGCCAATAAACCTGGAGGAACTTCATTCAACCCGTTATTAATTTTTGGTGGAGTTGGTCTTGGAAAAACGCATTTGGCGCACGCCATTGGTGTAGAAATAAAAGACAAATACCCCGAAAAAACGGTATTGTACATTTCAGCTGAAATATTTACACAACAATATATTGATTCTGTAAAGAAAAACAACCGTAATGATTTTATCCATTTTTATCAATTAATTGATGTTTTAATTATTGATGATGTTCAATTCCTTTCTGGAAAATCAGGAACTCAGGATGTGTTTTTCCACATATTTAATTATTTACATCAAAACGGCAAGCAGGTAATCTTGACATCTGACAAGGCACCTGTTGATATGCAAGATATAGAACAGCGCTTATTATCTCGTTTCAAATGGGGATTGTCTGCAGAAATTCATCAGCCAGATTATGAAACTAGAATTTCTATCCTTAAAAACATATTGTATAGAGATGGTGTAGATATTCCTGACGAAATTATTGAGTATGTTGCCCGTAACATCAAATCAAATGTAAGGGAACTAGAAGGGGCCATCATTTCATTGATCGCACAATCTTCTTTTAATAAAAAAGAAGTCACATTAGAACTTGCCAAAAGTGTTGTTGAAAAATTTGTAAAAAATGTAAAACGAGAAATTTCGATCGATTACATTCAAAAAATTGTTTCTGATTATTTCCAGTTGGATTTAGAAACCTTACAGTCAAAAACAAGAAAAAGACACGTAGTACAAGCCAGACAATTAGCCATGTTTTTTGCTAAAAAATTCACTAAAGCTTCTTTAGCAAATATTGGTTCTCAAATAGGAGACCGCGATCACGCTACCGTATTACACGCTTGTAAAACTGTTGACAATTTAGTTGCTACCGACAAACAATTCAAAAAATTTGTTGAAGATATCAATAAAAAATTAACGCTATAAATGCAAATATGTCTGTTAAAATTTTAATGGTTTGTTTAGGAAATATTTGTCGTTCCCCTTTGGCAGAAGGAATTCTAGCTTCAAAACTTCCCAAAGGTAAATTCACAGTTGACTCAGCAGGTACAGGTTCATGGCACATTGGTCGTCAACCTGATGAACGCTCAATTGCTGTGGCAAAAAAAAACAAAATAAATATTTCTACTCAAAAAGGACGACAATTCAGCGTTGCTGATTTTGACGCATTTGATTATATTTATGTAATGGATAGTTCAAATTATAACGATGTTGTGGAGCTGGCCAAAACTCAAGATCATCGTGATAAAGTACAAATGATTTTGAATGATTTATTCCCAAACGAAAACGTAGATGTTCCTGATCCTTATTTTGGTTTGCCAAATGGATTTGAAATTGTGTACAATATGTTAGACGAAGTTTGTGAAGTTATTTCGAAAAAATTAATAGAAAAACACCAATAATTTACCGATCTATTATAGGAATAATTTAGAGTCAAATTCACTTTAGAAACGCAAAAATACGCTCATGAAAACCAGTGCTTTATTAGGAAAACTCTATTTAATCCCCACCACCATGGGTGATTGCGATCCAATGGATGTACTACCACAAACTATAAAAAGATGCATTGATCTTATTGATTATTATGTTGTTGAGAATGACAAAACGGCTCGCAAATCTATAAAAGAAGTAAGCCCAGAAAAGAAACAATCCGAGCTAAAACTTTTTGTTTTAAACAAGCATACCGAAACCAAAGAACATTTAGACTTTATAAAACCTTTACTTCAAGGTCATAACATGGGTTTAATGAGTGAAGCAGGTTGTCCTGGAGTGGCTGATCCTGGTGCGGTAATTGTGAAATTAGCCCATGAAAGAGGCATTCAAGTCATTCCATTAGTTGGTCCTTCCTCTATTCTATTAGCTATGATGGCATCTGGAATGAACGGTCAAAGTTTTACCTTTCACGGGTATCTACCTATTGAAAAAGACGAAAAGAAAGCTAGTTTTAAAGCACTAGAAAGGGTTTCATTCGAAAAAAACCAGTCCCAAATTTTTATCGAAACTCCATATCGAAATAATAAATTACTGGAGGATTTAATCCAAACACTGCATCCTGAAACACATTTATGTATTGCTGCAGATATAACCTTACCAACAGAATACATTAAAACTAAAAAAATTGCGGCTTGGAAAAAAGAAACAATAGATTTACACAAGCGTCCTACTATTTTTATAATACATAAAATGTAAATTCACGCTTGCGTAATTTATGGTTGAAAAACAATTAAGCTAAAATATAAATCACAGATAAATTAGTTTTTAAAAAAATAGCAGTTCCAATTAAAAAAGACAGAACATACTTTTAATCCTTAATGGTAATTATAAAACCACTATTTTTATAATTAAATTAAGGATTTTTTTTATGAGCAAACTACCCAATATCAGCACCAGTATTTTCACAGTTATGTCAAAATTGGCAACTGAATACAATGCCATTAATCTGTCTCAAGGTTTCCCGAACTTTCCAGTGGACGAAAAATTGACTACTATTGTTGCCAAACTGGCAAAAGAAAATGTGCACCAATACGCACCAATGTCGGGTTATGTGCCATTAGCGTCAAAAATAGCGACACTAATTAAAAACTCCTACGGAAGAACAGTCCTGCCCGAAACAGAATTGTTAGTAACTGCCGGAGCGACCCAAGCCATTTTTACCACCATAACCGCTTTAGTAAAAAATAATGATGACGTAATTATCTTAGATCCTAGTTACGATTGCTATGAAGCTCCCGTATTGTTGTGTAACGCAAATCCGGTTCGAGTGCCACTAAACGATGATTACACTCCCAATTGGGAAAGTATTGAAAAAGCGTGTACTTCTAAAACCCGCATGATTATCATCAATAATCCGCATAATCCAACAGGAAAAATTTTATCTCAATCCGATTTTGAGGCTTTAGAATCCCTTTTGGAAAAATTTCCTAATATGCTGCTTCTTTCTGATGAAGTGTATGAATACATTACGTTCGAGCAAAAACAGATTTCGGCTCATACACGCGAAAATTTAATAAATCGATGCATAATGATATCTTCGTTTGGAAAAACATTTCATGTTACAGGATGGAAAATAGGATATTTGATAGCGCCTCAACAATTAATGACAGAGATCAAAAAAGCACATCAGTTTTTAGTTTTTAGCGTAAATAGCATTTGTCAGGTTGCTATTAGTGAGTATTTAGACATCGTTACAATAACTGAAATCAAAAAATTATATCAGGAAAAACGAGATTACTTCAGAGAATTATTGAAAAACAGCCGCTTCGAACTCATGCCTTGTGAGGGAACTTATTTTCAGGTGGCTTCATATGCAGCCATATCAAATGAGAATGATGTCAATTTTTGTAAACGTCTCATAATAGAACATGGCGTGGCTGCCATTCCTATTTCTACTTTTTATGCCGATGGAAAAGACCTGAAATTAATACGGTTCTGTTTTGCCAAAGACAAAACCACACTAGATGAAGCCGCTAAAAGATTGTGCTCGATTTAAAAAAAAAAAATTATTTTTTATTATGCATGCATACTATTTATTATATTTACAATAAGTAAAAATCAAAAACATGAGTTATACAGATAAAATGTTACGTGACGATGCTCTAAAAGGCAAAGTGATTGTCGTAACCGGAGGCGGAAGCGGTTTAGGAAAAGCAATGACTAAATATTTCTTAGAATTAGGTGCGCAAGTTGCCATCACTTCTAGAGATTTAGAAAAATTAAAAAATACGGCGACCGAACTGGAAACGGAAACGGGTGGGAAATGTCTCCCGATTCAATGTGACGTACGCCATTACGATCAAGTAGAAAATATGCTCCAAGAAATTTTGAAAGCTTTTGGTAAAGTTGATGTTTTACTGAATAATGCTGCGGGAAATTTCATTTCACCAACAGAACGATTATCTGCTAATGCGTTTGATACTGTAATTGATATTGTGCTAAAAGGCACCAAAAACTGTACACTTGCTTTTGGAAAACATTGGATTGATACCAAACAGAAATCAGCTACGGTTTTAAATATTGTAACGACCTACGCTTGGACAGGATCTGCTTATGTGGTTCCAAGTGCTACTGCAAAAGCAGGAGTTCTTGCCATGACGCGAAGTCTTGCGGTAGAATGGGCAAAATACGGAATTCGGACCAATGCAATTGCTCCAGGACCATTCCCTACAAAAGGTGCATGGGATAGATTATTACCCGGAGATTTAGCCGAAAAATTTGATATGGCTAAAAAAGTGCCTTTACAACGTGTGGGAGACCATCAGGAATTAGCCAATTTAGCGGCTTATTTAGTTTCTGATTTTTCTGCCTATGTAAATGGTGAAGTAGTTGTTATTGATGGTGGCGAATGGCTGAAAGGTGCTGGGCAATTCAATCTGCTGGAAGCAATACCAGAAGAACTTTGGGATCAGTTAGAGATGATGATTAAAGCAAAAAAGAATAAATAATAGTTTTGAAAAATCAGACCATTAAGAGCGTAAGAAAAATTAATAATTAACGCTTAATAATCCCTCCTTTCTTAATGGTTTAATTTTTACAATTTTCCAATGCCAGTAGAATTTCACTTTTGAGCAAACCGCTTCCTCCTCCATAATGCTGCACAATAATTATGTTTGGATTCTGCTCAACGAAAAAAGCACAAAGATTACTTTCACTTTCTTCCTGAATTCCAGAGCCCAACAATACTAGTGAGAAATCTTTTTTTAAAAAAATCGCTTTGGCTTCCTCATCATTCGTAACGCCTACTCCATTTCAATTTTCGTTTGCATTTACCAACCTAACTACCGTTGTCAAAATTTCGCGATGCCTTCCTATGTATAAAATATTTGTAGTTTCCATTATTCAGTAAAAAAAAAAACAAATCCCAAAAGAACTAATCCTTTGAGATTTGCTTTAATTTATTTTAAAATTATTGTTGCAAAAATTGCAATTCGATGTTCAAACGCACTTCTTCGCTTACTAAAACTCCTCCAGTTTCTAGAGCCGAATTCCAGTTTAATCCCCAATCTTTTCTGTTGATTTTTCCTTCTAATGAAAGTGCCATTTTGGTATTTCCCCATGGATCTTTCATTACTCCCCCATATTCTGCCACTAATTTAACTGATTTTGTAACGCCATGTAGCGTTAAATCGCCTACCAATTCATATTCACCTTCATTACCTTTAGTAAAAGAAGTAGCGCTAAATTTAAGTTCTGGAAACTGTGCTGCATCAAAAAAATCTGCACTCAATAAATGCGTGTCTCTATCAGCATTTCCAGTTGTTATCGAATCAACTGCTCCAGTAAATTCAATTTTTGCATTTTCAAAATTGTTGTTATTAGATTCAATTGTTGCGTCGAATTTTGAAAACTTACCTGAAACATTTGTGAACATCATGTGTTTCACTTTAAAACCAATTTCTGAGTGTGTTGGGTCAATTACCCATTTTGTTGTTGACATAGTAGTAGTATTATTTATTAGTTATTTTTATCATTTAATTAATTAGAATTGCATCGGTACTTCCATCAATAAGATTTCGGCATTGGCTGTGTTAGCAGTGATTTTAATCGTATTGGTATCCCAAATTTCTAATCCATCACGCTCATTTACGGCGATGTTTCCTATCATAAAATCACCTTTTAAAACAAATGCATAAATTCCGTTTTCTGGTTTTTTTAATTCATACGAAGTAGAAAATCCATTGTCAAATTTCCCAATATGAAACCAAGCATCTTGATGAATCCAAACCCCTTCATCTTCTGGATTTGGCGATAAAATTTGCTGTAGTTTATTGTGTCTATCGTTTAAATCTAAAGTGATTTGGTCATAACGAGGCGTTACATTTTTTTTATTTGGATAAACCCAAATCTGTAAAAACTTAACTAATTGGTCTTTGTTTTTATTGTATTCGCTATGATACAGTCCTGTACCAGCACTCATCACCTGAATATCACCTTGTTTAATTACTGTTGTATTTCCCATACTGTCTTGGTGCTCTAAATCACCTTCAAGCGGAATAGAAATAATTTCCATATTGTCATGTGGATGTTCTCCAAAACCCATTCCTTGATTGACTCTGTCATCATTTAGAACTCGTAATGCCCCAAAATTCATACGGTCTGGGTTATGATAATTTGCAAAACTAAAAGTGTGATGGGATTCTAACCAACCGTGATTTGCATGACCTCGAGTATTTGCTTTATGCAAAACAGAATGCGTAATTGCTTTGTCTATTAATTTATCTGAATTTTCCATTATATTGTTGTTTAAAAGTATAATGCAAAGTTGCGCCAAAAAAAAGGCCTGCGCATTGAACTAGGACAAGAAATGAAAAAAAAGAGAATTTAGTGTTTGGCGATTTTAGTTCTTATTTTACTTAAAAACTCAGCCGAAATCCCCACATAAGAAGCAATGTAATGCTGGGCAACACGCTGTGAGAGTGTGGGATAAAGCTCTAGAAACTCTAAATATTTCTCGGTGGCAGTTTTAGAAATGGTGTTAAATAAGCGTTCCTGAGTAACCGCAAGATTACGTTGCATTAGGATTCGAAAGGCACGTTCAAACTTTGGTGCTTTGGCAAATAACGCTTCTTTTGTGTCTGGAGTGAACATAAAAAATTCACATTCTTCTAGTGTTTCGATAAACACACGACTTGGCTTTTTCTCATAAATACTAAAAGAAATGTCACTCAACCAAGCATTTTCGATGGCAAATTGCAAAATAACTTCAAATCCATTAGCATCAATGTAATATTTTCGGATACAGCCTTTGATTACAAATGCTTCAAAGTCACACATTTCACCTTCATGTAGTAAAATAGTCTTCTTCGGAACTGTTTTATGTTCCAATAAGGAATTGAAAATTTCTAATTCTTTCGGTTCAAAACTAACGTAGCGACTGATATTTTTATTGATCTGAGAATACACATTTTAATTTTTAGTTACGAAAGATAGCAAAAACATCCTTTAAAACCCCGCAATAAATATATTAAATTAGCAATATTTATAAAAAAAGAAAAACTGCTCTCAATTAAATTCCTACTTTTGCTCCGATAAAAACATAACAAAAAATTTATGCTCATTATAGGAATTGCAGGTGGTACAGGAAGTGGAAAAACAACCGTAGTACACCAAATTATGAATGAACTACCAGAAACAGAAGTAGGAATTATTTCACAAGACTCCTATTACAAGGAAAATCACGGACTATCATTTGATGAAAGAGCATTAATTAATTTTGATCATCCGCGTGCCATTGATTTCGACTTATTGGTAGCTCATCTCAAGGAATTGAAAGAAGGAAACAATATAAACCAACCCGTTTATTCTTTTGTAACGCATAATAGAACTGACGATACCGTTTTTACACATCCTAGAAAAGTGATGATTGTAGAAGGTATTCTAATTTTAGCCAATCCAGAATTAAGAAAATTATTTGATGTAAAAATATACGTTCATGCCGATTCTGACGAGCGATTAATCCGCCGTATGAAACGTGATATCGCGGAACGTGGCCGAGATATGCACGAGGTAATCAACAGATACCAAACTACATTAAAACCAATGCACGAGCAGTTTATAGAACCAACCAAAGCGTTTGCGGATATCATTATTCCAAACGATAAGTACAATACCGTAGCCATTGATGTGGTTCGTGCGGTAATCAATCAAAAAATTCTGTAACTTAGTTGTAATTTTACAATCTATTAATGATTAGGAGCTATTTCCCGTTTTCCATTGCAATCTTTTTTTCTCGCAAAAGCGATTCAAAAAAGGATTTCCATTGCAACCGGGGCTAAAAATAAAAAAATGAGAAATCCGTATAAAGACAAATCTTGGTTTAAATTTTTAAGCAACAAATACGTTTGGGTACTATTGTTCTTTTGTACTTGGATGATTTTTTTAGATAATTATTCTTATTTTGATCATCGTATTTTAGACCAGCAAATTGAAGATTTAGAGGACAATGCAGCTTATTATAAAGAAGAAATAAAAAAAGACCAGGAGAATATTAAGCAATTAAAAAATCCAGAACAAATAGAAAAATACGCCCGTGAAAAATACTATATGAAAAAAGACAGTGAAGATATTTATATTATCGAATTTGAAGGCGATACTATTGAAAAATAAAAACACCAAATTTTGGCTCCCTCTTCTTTGGAGTGGACTGAGGTGAAAAAAAAAGAAACAAAATGACAACAAACCTTTTTAATGATTTCAATCCAATTTCTTCCAAACAGTGGAAACAAAAAATCCAGTTTGAACTCAAAGGAGCGGATTATAACGAAACTTTAGTTTGGAATTCCCCCGAAGACATTCAGGTAAAACCTTTTTATCATAAAGATGAATTTACCAAATCTTTTCCCGTAACCACAAAAGCCACTGCATTTAGAATTTGTCAAAATATATTTGTTTTCGATATTGAAAAATCTATTGAACGAGCATTAGATACCCTGAATCGTGGCGCAGACAGCCTTCGGTTTACCATAGAAAATGAATCCATTGACATTACAAATCTTCTAGAGAAATTACCTTTAGACAACGTTACCGTTTATTTTAATCTGGGATTTATTTCAATCGATTTCGTTCAAAAAATTGATGCTTTTGCAAAGAAAAACAATACTCGCATTTTTTGCAATCTAGATCCAATTGGTCAATTAGCCAAAGATGGAAACTGGTTTGTAACCAAAGAAAAAAATAATTTCGAAACGCTAAATTTACTTTCAAAGCAAACAAAATCAGTTTCTTTACTAAGTATTAATGTGGCTTTGTATCAAAATGCAGGCGCCAATATGGTGCAGCAAATTGCCTACAGCTTAGGACAAGCAAATGACTATTTTAATAGAATTGAGACTATTAACCAACCCATTGTTTTTGAAGTGGCAGTGGGTACAAATTACTTTTTTGAAATTGCTAAACTGCGGACTTTGCGATTGCTTTTTAATCTGATTGCCAAGGAATACAACCACACCCTAGATTGCAACATCATTGTTTCGCCTACAAAACGAAACAAAACCTTATACGATTACAATGTAAACCTGTTGCGCACCACAACGGAATGTATGAGTGCCATTATTGGCGGTGCTGATGCTGTTGCCAATTTACCTTACGATGCTTTTTATCATAAAGACAACGAATTTGGAGACCGAATTGCCCGAAACCAATTGTTGATTCTTAAAAAAGAAAGTTATTTTGATAAAGTGAATAATCCGGCAGACGGCAGTTATTATATTGAAAATATCACCAACCAATTAGCCGAAAAATCACTGGCTTTATTCAAAGATATTGAAACAAACGGAGGTTTCTTGAAACAACTTAATGACGGAATCATCAAAAGGAAAATTCAGGAAAGTGCTGATGCAGCTCAGGAATTATTTGATTCAGGGAAAGAAATTTTATTGGGAACAAACAAACATCCCAACAAGCAGGATAAGATGAAACATGATTTAGAACTGTTCCCTTTTGTAAAAGTCAAACCAAGAAAAACATTGATTACTCCAATAATTGAAAAACGATTGGCAGAAAAAATGGAACAAGAACGATTGAATCTTGAATGAGATGCAACATTTTTGACTAATCAACATTAAAAAATCATTAGGATTCGAATAATTTGGTACTAAACAAATGAAAAGAAAAGATTTACAACACCTACAATTAGAAAGTACACCGCTGAAAATGGAGAATGAAAATTCTTTGGCTGAGGCATTTCTAACCGCAGAAGGAATCGAATTAAAACCAACGTACTCCGAACAAGACATTGAAAATCTAACTCATCTTGACTTTGGAGCTGGTTTTGCACCTAATTTACGCGGTCCGTATACAACGATGTACGTGCGCCGACCGTGGACGGTACGCCAATATGCAGGATTTTCAACTGCTGAAGAGAGCAATGCTTTTTACAGAAGAAACCTAGCTGCGGGTCAAAAAGGACTTTCTATCGCTTTTGATTTACCTACGCACCGTGGTTATGATTCCGATCATGAACGTGTAGTAGGCGATGTAGGTAAAGCAGGAGTCGCAATTGATTCTGTGGAAGATATGAAAGTATTATTCGACCAAATCCCGTTAGATGAAATGTCAGTTTCTATGACGATGAATGGTGCTGTATTGCCTATTATGGCTTTCTATATTGTCGCGGCCGAAGAACAAGGTGTAAAACCGGAGTTGCTATCCGGTACAATACAAAATGACATTCTGAAAGAGTTTATGGTGCGTAACACCTATATTTATCCGCCAACACCTTCGATGAAAATCATTGCTGATATTTTTGAATATACCAGCAAAAAAATGCCTAAATTCAACTCGATTTCAATTTCAGGATATCACATGCAAGAAGCGGGAGCCACTGCTGATATTGAATTGGCTTATACCCTAGCCGATGGATTAGAATACATCAGAACGGGATTAGCGACCGGAATGAAAATTGATGAATTTGCACCGCGATTGTCCTTTTTCTGGGCAATTGGCATGAACCATTTCATGGAAATTGCCAAAATGCGTGCAGGAAGAATGATCTGGGCAAAACTGGTGAAGCAATTCGAACCAAAAGACGATAAATCATTAGCGCTGCGTACACATTGCCAAACATCAGGTTGGAGTTTAACGGAGCAAGATCCTTTCAATAATGTGGCGAGAACTTGTATCGAAGCAGCTGCAGCCGCTTTTGGAGGAACACAATCTTTGCACACCAATGCCTTGGATGAAGCCATTGCTTTACCTACTGATTTCTCGGCAAGAATTGCCAGAAACACACAGCTATATCTACAAGAAGAAACTAAAATCACCAAAACAGTTGATCCTTGGGCTGGAAGTTATTATGTAGAAAGCTTGACAAATGAAATTGCCAAAAATGCCTGGAAACTCATCGAAGAAGTAGAAGAACTGGGAGGAATGACAAAAGCCATTGAATCTGGGATTCCAAAACTTAGAATCGAGGAAGCAGCAGCTAGGAAACAAGCCAGAATAGACAGTGGTCAGGATATTATTGTGGGTGTAAATCAATATCGATTAGAAAAAGAAGATCCTTTACAGATTTTGGATGTGGACAACCAAATGGTTCGCAAGCAACAATTGGAACAATTGAATCGCATTAAAGCAACCAGAGATACCCAAAAAGTTCAAAATTCACTAAAAAAACTAACCCTTTGTGCTCAAACAGGAGAAGGTAATTTATTAGAAATTGCCGTTGAAGCTGCAAGAAACCGAACAACATTAGGAGAAATCAGTGATGCCTTAGAAGCGGTTTTTGGAAGATACAAAGCACAAATTAAATCCTTTAGCGGTGTGTATAGTAAAGAAATAAAAAACGACAAAAGTTTCGAAAAAGCAAAACAATTAGCAGATGAATTTGCAAAAGAAGAAGGACGAAGACCTCGAATTATGATTGCCAAAATGGGGCAAGACGGACATGATCGTGGTGCAAAAGTAGTAGCTACTGGCTATGCAGATGTTGGTTTTGATGTGGATATTGGCCCACTTTTTCAAACGCCGGCCGAAGCTGCCAAACAAGCAATAGAAAATGATGTTCATATTTTAGGAGTTTCCTCACTGGCTGCAGGTCATAAAACACTAGTTCCTCAAGTGATTTCAGCACTTAAAGAATATGGAAGAGAAGACATCATGGTGGTTGTCGGCGGAGTAATTCCTGCACAAGATTATCAATTTTTATTTGATGCTGGTGCTGTTGCCGTTTTTGGACCTGCAACAAAAATTAGCGAAGCTGCCATTAAAATATTAGAAATTCTACTGGGAAGTTTCGAGTAAAAGTAACTCACGTAAATTTTATTACCTGCAAAACATCAATCGAAAGGTTGGTGTTTTTTTGTTTTAATACCGCTAATTTGTTTGTTAAAATCTAATTTTTTTTGTCCCATTGAGCGCAGTCGAAATGTCATAATGAATCTCGACTGCGCTACCATTGACGTTTTTATTTATATTATTATATATCAACAAGTTGCATATTTAATTCAATTGCTTTTTTTGTTAGAAATCTAATTTGTTGTTCTTTTTGTTTTTGCAAATAGATTTCGACTCCTTTT
>JAGOJA010000096.1 GCA_017995345.1 Flavobacterium sp. | reverse complement strand
TAAAGCGGTGCAAAGATAGGCTATCATTTGGTTTTTGCAAATAAAAATCGAACTTTTTTTATTTTTTTTTATCTGCCCACAATTGCCTTGTAAATATCGTTTCCGTTAGCAAATAATAGCAGTGTTATAAGTAAAACAAAACCAACCATTTGTGCGTTTTCAAGGAATTTATCGCTTGGTTTCTTCCCACTGATAATTTCATATAATAAAAACATAACGTGACCTCCATCAAGTGCTGGAATAGGCAATAAGTTCATTACTCCAAGCATAATTGATAATAAAGCGGTGATGGTCCAGAACGTTTCCCAGCTCCATGTATTAGGAAAAATATCAAATATGGCTTTAAAACCACCTACTTGTTTGTAAGCACCTGTACTTGGACTGAAAATCATTTTCAATTGTTTTCCGTACCCTATTAATTGGTCTTTACCTTTGGTGATTCCCACCGGAATTGATTCTAGTAAACTAAATTCCTGTTTGCTGATTTTATAATACCCCAGTTTTTCTAGATTACTCATGCTTAATCCACCAACACCAATTCCTAGTTTTCCATCATTAGAAACAATAACAGGAACTTGAATTTCTTTTTGGTCTCTTAAAATCGTGGCGGGAATCGTTTTGTTCTTGTTCTTTTCTAATATTGCTTTTGCTTGATCAAAATATTTTGCCGGTTGACCGTTTAATGCTAGTACAACATCTTTTGGCTGCAAAGCAGTATTCTTTGAGCCATCAGAAACGGCTCCTACTACAAATGGCATTCTAATGCTTACTAGTGGTTCTTTTTCCTGTTTTGATAATTGGTCTACAAAATCTATTGGCATTTTGATGGCTTGTTGCGTCCCATTTCTTTCAATAAGCACTTCTTTGGCCATAACCACTTTCATATTGATGTCATTGTCAAATTTGACGATTTTTTCACCATCTACGGATACAATATGATCTCCAGTTTTGAAACCTGCTTTTTGCATGGCTTTATTTTCAATCAACAATCCATCTTTCATATCTTCATTGGCAATGTAAATATCGCCATAGGCAAATGCCATTCCGATATAAATGATAAATGCCAAAATAAAATTCACCGTAACGCCACCCAACATGATAATCAAACGTTGGTATGCCGGTTTAGATCGAAATTCCCAAGGTTGTGGTGGCAAAGCCATTTGTTCCTTGTCCATGCTCTCGTCTATCATCCCTGAGATTTTCACATAACCGCCCAGAGGCAACCACCCAATACCGTATTCTGTATCGCCAATTTTCTTTTTTAGTAGGGAATATTTAACGTCAAAAAATAAATAGAATTTTTCTACTCTGGTTTTAAACAATTTAGCAGGAATGAAATGTCCTAATTCGTGAAGTATAATAAGTAATGATAAGCTCAATAAAAATTGAGAAAGCTTTATAAATATGTCCATTGTTTAATTTTAGTTCTTTTACAACTCGCAAAAGTAAGGTTTTCTATTTGTTTAATTTGCAATATTTATTCCATAACGTTTTAAATATTTGTTAATTATTACAAATTCAAACTCTGGTTTAGCAGCTGTCCCGTAACTTTACTTTTTGAAACGACTATTTCTCGTTAACCCTCATCTAAAATCATCACTATGTCCTCAAAATTATTTTCTCCTCTTTCCATAAAAAGTATTACCCTCAAAAATAGGATTGTGATTTCTCCTATGTGTCAATATTCTGCAAAAGATGGGTTTGCCAATGATTGGCATCTCGTGCATTTAGGCAGTCGTGCCAGCGGCGGTGCGGGATTGATCATTCAGGAAGCGACCGCTGTTTCTCCAGAGGGAAGAATTTCGCCCGGTGATTTGGGACTTTGGAAAGACGAACACATCGAGAAATTAACATCTATAAATAGTTTTATTATCAGCCAGAATTCAATTCCTGGAATTCAATTGGCGCATGCAGGTCGAAAAGCAAGTTGCTCCTCGCCATGGAACGGACATAAAAAACTAGATACAACACAAGGAGGCTGGGAAACTGTGGCGCCAAGCGCAATTCGGTTTCAAGAGACAGACACTTTGCCTGTTGCCTTAGATAAAGCGGGTATCGACAAAGTAGTTTCCGATTTTAAAGCAGCGACCAAAAGAGCAGTGAGTGCTAGTTTTCAAGTGTTAGAAATCCATGCGGCTCACGGCTATTTGTTGCATCAGTTTATGTCGCCTTTGTCTAATCTTAGAACCGATGAATACGGCGGAAGTTTCGAAAACCGAATCCGATTAACCCTTGAAGTAGTGGAAGCAGTGCAATCAGAATGGACGGAAAAATTGCCTTTGTTCGTCCGAATTTCCGCTACAGACTGGGCTGAAGGTGGATGGAATGCGGAAGAATCCGTACAGCTTTCAAAAATACTAAAAGAAAAAGGCGTTGATTTAATTGATGTTTCTTCTGGAGGATTGGTCTCACACCAACAAATTCCGCTAGGTCCCAATTACCAAGTTCCTTTTGCAGACCAAATTAAAAAAGAAACCGGAATCCTAACAGCTGCAGTGGGGTTAATCACCGAGGCCACTCAAGCCGAGGAAATTGTGGCTTCAGGAAAAGCCGATTTAATATTATTTGCCAGAGAATCCCTAAGAAATCCAAATCTTGGATTGACATTTGCCCATGATTTAAATGAAGATATGGCATGGCCAAAACAATACGAAAGAGCCAAAATATAAAAAAAACCTAAACACGAATTCCACGAATTGGCACTAATTTATTTCGTGTAAATTGGTGCAATTGGTGTTTAACTTCTGAAATTAGTACTAAATTACTCTTTTATGCAAAAAATAAAAACCGCACTACTTTCTTACGGAATGTCTGGAAAAGTATTCCATGCGCCATTTGTAAATTTTCATTCGGGACTTGAACTGATTGGTTCCTGGGAACGAAGTAAAAAATTAATTCAGCAAGATTTTCCTGAAGTGAAAAGTTATGCTACAATTGATGAGTTGTTGGAAGATACGGTCGATCTGGTTATTGTAAATACGCCAGTCGAAACGCATTATGAATATGCTAAACAAGTCCTTTTGGCTGGCAAACATGCCATTGTCGAGAAAGCGTTTACGACAACCGTTGCTCAAGCACAGGAATTAGCGGCTATCGCCAAAGAAAAAGGGGTAAAACTTGCCGTTTTTCAAAACCGAAGATGGGATAGCGATTTCAAGACTGTACAAAAAATTATTTCGGATGGGATTTTAGGTGAAATCGTGGAAGCTGAATTTCATTTTGACCGCTATAATCCGCTTTTGAGTCCCAAGCAACACAAAGAAAGCGTCAATTCTGGTGCCGGAATTCTCAAGGATTTAGGACCGCATTTAATCGATCAAGCGCTGTGTTTGTTTGGTTTGCCACAAGCAGTTTTTGCTGATATTCGCATAACTCGAGAACATTCATTGGTCGATGATTGCATCGATATTTTACTGTATTATTCCAATTTCCGTGTCCGGTTAAAAGCGGGATTTTTTGTCCGCGAAGCCATTCCTGCCTATGTGATTCACGGAAAAAAAGGCTCGTTCCTGAAACCACGCGCCGATGTTCAGGAGGACGAATTGAAGTTGGGAAACAAACCCAATTTAGGCACTTGGGGAACCGAATCCGTGGAGAAACAAGGACTTTTGCACACAGAAATAAAGGGTGAAATAGAAAAAAAAAGCATCCCAACACTTCAAGGGAATTATTATGACTTTTTTGACGGCGTTTATAATTCAATCCTACATAATAGTGCTGAACCAGTAACGGCGCAGGATGGCGTTCATGTCATGCAAATTATCGAAGCCGCCATTCAAAGCAGCGCCCAGAAAAAAGCAATTGATTTATAATACGTTACCCGCTGAATTTTCAGTGCTCTTATTAGTTTTCAAGGGCAAAGGAATTCAGTGATTAGGAGCACAACAATCACTTTTCATAAGAAATTATCACCCGCTGTACGCAGTATCTTTTTTATAAACGCAAGCTGTTTTGTGGTCAAAACACGGGATGCATTCAAGCGTTTATAAAAAAGGATACTTGCTGCCATCGGGGCTACAAAATCCGTTTATTTTTTCTAAGGACTTTTTGAAAAAGAGCAAAAAAATATTTTCATTGAAAATCAACAGCTTAGTGCTTTTTTTTATATATTTAACATTACAATTGTTTCAAGCAATTTCTTACTATGGGCTGAATTTCAAATACCACTTTCTTCAGCATGATATGATTTTAGGTTAATACCACTTTTCCAAAATTCAGTTTTAATTGTTTTAATGCAGTTATCCCATCCCGGATAATGCTTTCTATGCTTTTAGTTCAACCGTTACAATTCATTTCTAGTGGTTGAACTTCTCGTATAGGATAAAAATATTTCGACTACAATTTTCAAAAAGTGTAACCATTATCAGTTGAGTATATGAAAAAAATTTACCTTACTTTATTTTTTATCGTTCACATAGTATGCAGTACAGCACAAACCACCACGGGTTTTTTTGGAAAAATTATAGAGTCCAAAACCCAAAATCCGCTAGGATATGTGGTCGTAAGTATTCAAAATACAACTTTGATGCAACTCACTAAATCCGATGGTAATTTTAGTTTTGATACCGTTCCTACAGGTAATATATTGCTTCTTATTCACAGTCAAGGATTCAAAGACGGTTTGTATCCCATAGCAATCACCGAAGGAAAAATGCTGGATTTAGGAACCATAACTTTAGAAGAAGACCAATCTACAGAACAACAAAGCAGCATCATCACACTCGGAGAAAGTGATTTTAGTGATGAGAACAGCAGCTCCGAAAATACTTCGGGATTGTTGCAATCGTCCCGAGATGCTTTTTTGCAAGCTGCCGCCTTCAACTGGGGACAAGCGCGGTTTAGAGTTCGCGGTTTAGACAGCGAGCACTCCACGATGATGATCAACGGAGTTGCTATGAACAAAATTTATGATGGAAGACCGCAATGGGGCGGATGGGGCGGACTGAATGATGCGCTTCGCAATCAGGAATTCACACTTGGAACTGCGCCTTCGGATTATACATTTGGTGGGATTTTAGGAACACAACAAATCAATACACGAGCTTCTATTTACAGACCCGGTTCTCGAATCACATTTTCAGGAACCAATACCAATTACAGTTGGCGCACGATGGTCACGCATGCTTCCGGAATGAATGCCCGCGGTTGGGCTTTTGTGGTTTCGGCAGGAAAACGCTGGGCGCAAGAAGGCTATTTTGAAGGAACAAGCTATGATGCAAATTCCTTTTTCATAAGTCTCGAAAAAAAAATAAGCGAGAAACATTCGTTGAATCTAACCGGAATGTACACGCCTAATTCCAGAGCCAAAAACTCGCCCAACACCACCGAAGTTACCCAACTGACGAACGCCAAATACAATTCCTATTGGGGTTTTCAAGATGGAAAAAAGAGAAATGCCCGCATCAAAACTATTGAAGAACCTACGATAATGCTAAACCATTATTTTAAAATCAATGAGAAAGCCAATCTGAATTCGACTGTAATGTATCAATTTGGAAAAATTGCCAACAGCAACATCGATTATCAAAATGCGAACAGCCCAGACCCAACCTACTACAGAAAAATGCCCAGTTATTACAGCTCGCTTTATGCGCCAGATAATGGAGAATATTCGGGAGCATTTACGCCAGATTATGAAAATGCCGAGAAAAGCAAAGCGAAATTTCTAGCGCATCCTCAAATCGATTGGACGGCACTTTATCGAGCCAATCAAAATCCAATTTTTGATGGGAATGGAACAATTTCCGGCTATGAACCGGCAAAAAGCAAGTACGTTTTGTATGAAGATCAAGTAGAAGATGAAACGGCGGTAGCCACCACAAATTTGAGCGCGCAACTGTCAGAAAACATTTTTTTGAATGCCGGAGCGGCTTTCAAAAAGCTAAAATCACATAATTCTCAACAGCTTTTGGACTTGCTTGGCGGTTCTTGTTTTGAAGATATCGACGCTTTTTACAATGGAGATCAATCGCAGTCTGACCTCAATAATCCGGACCGTCAAGTGGGAGTTGGAGATACATACGGATACAATTATAATTATTTTGCCACTACTTTAGAAGCTTTTACCCAATTCAAATTCACGTACAACAAAGTAGATTTTTATTTGGCTCAGCATTTTGCCAGAGCGGATTATCAAAGGGAAGGTTTGTACAAAAACGGCATCTATGCAACGAATTCCTTTGGAAAAAGTGAGAAAGTAGTGTTTGAAAACTTTGGCTTCAAAGCCGGATTCAATTTGAAAATTTCGGGCAAACAGTTAGTGACTTTCAATGCGGCACATTTGACCAAAGCGCCTTCTTTGAGAAATACGTTTGCAAATTCCCGTTTGAATAATTCAATTGTAAATGATCTTGAAAGTGAAAATACAAGCAGTTTAGACGCCAGCTACATCTATCGTTCCCCAAAATTGAAAGCCAGACTAACGACGTATTATTCCCTAATTAAAAACGCGACTCAAATTTCATTTTTTTATGCCGAAGGGATTTTTGATGATGGCGCGGGTTATTTAAACACCGATGCTTTTGTGAGCCAAACAATAACGCAATTGAACAAGAAAAATTGGGGCGCCGAATTCAGTTTGGAATACCAATTGACCCAAACCTTTAAAACTACTTTATCCGCAGCTTTTGGGGAATATACGTATGACAGCAATCCAAAAGTGACATTGACAAATGATGCCGAGGCAACTTTAGCAAACACCAATCCTATTTTTGATTTTGGAACGGCTGCACTCAAAAATTACAAACAAGCAGGAATTCCACAACGTGCCTATTCCTTAGGAATTGAATACCGAGATCCAAAATATTGGTGGATTAGCGCCAATGTAAATTACCTCACCAATAGTTATATTGATATTTCTCCTATTTCCAGAACCAAAATATTTTATAAAAATCCTGCAAGCGGTTTCAATTTTCCAGAAGCTACAGAGGAACGGGCAGCAGAACTGATACAACAAGAAAAATTTGACCCTACGATGTTGCTTAATCTCGTGGGTGGAAAATCGTGGCGTATTTATGGGAAGAATGTTGGGGTTTTTGCCAGCATCAATAATGTACTTGATGTTACCTATAAAACGGGCGGTTATGAGCAAGCCCGAAATGCTAATTTTAGGCAAATCAATCAGGATGTTTCCAGTGGTACGCCTTCTTTTGGACCCAAATATTTCTACGGATACGGCCGAACGTATTTCGTGAACCTTTATATCAATCTTTAAATTAAAGCTTATGAAAGCAACATTTTACAAATCCTTTTTGTTTTTCCTGTTGGCCATTACATTGGGTAGTTGCGTGACAGATGAGGTTGCAGCTCCAAAACTGGTATGTACCCAGCCCGATTTACGCACAAATACAACCGTTAGCGAGGTTCGCATTGCCGCAAATGCTATTGTAACGCAATATAAATATGACGATATAATCGAGGCGTATGTGGTTTCCAGCGATGAATCGGGAAATTTTTTCAAGTCGATTTCCTTTCAGACTTTGGCAACAGCCACCACACCAGCCATAGGATTTAGTGTTCCCGTGGATGCGACTAACTTATATATTGATTACAGGCCGGGCAATAAAGTATATATAAAATTGAAAGACCAGTACACGGATATTTCGTTTGGTGGAATGCGCATAGGAAGCATTTTTGTGAATTCCTATAATGAAGGCGGAGTAGGACGATTGTCGCAAAACGATTATAAAAAAGTATTGAATGCGTCGTGTACAAATCTAAAAGAAGCGGATTTAGTTCAGTCCTTAACCATGGCCGAATTGTTGAATGATTCCAATATAAATACCTTGGTCGAATTATCCGATGTTCAGTTTTCAGCTGCAGCTGTCGGTCGACATTATTTTGAAGAAACTAATAATGTAGGTGGTGCTACAAATTGGGGTCTGAAAGACAAATTAGGCAATCAAGTGTATTTTAGAACCAGTAGTTTTTCTGATTTTGCAACCAAAGTAGTTCCAGCCGGAAGCGGAAAAGTAAGAGGGATTTTAACAAAGTATGGAAATGATTATCAATTATTAGCGCGCTCTGAAAAAGATGTAGTCATGACCGGAACAAGGGCAGTTCCTTTTTTCTCTGAAGATTTTGAAAAAGTAGTGGACAAGTCAAACTTGAGTCTTCCTGGTTGGGCTAATATTGTTCAAAATGGTTCGCTTTTCTGGAAAGGAGGCGTTTATTCAGGAAATGGATATGCTGAATTTAGTATTTCAGGTACAAAGGTAGTTTCTAATGTAGCTTGGTTGATTTCGCCAAAAATAGATATGGATCTTTATACTAAAGAAATCTTGACTTTTAGAACTGCCCAGCATCATTTAGATGTTGATTCCCCATTAAATTCGTTGGAAGTATATGTTTCCACTAATTTTGATGGTTTGAATGTGACAAAAGCAACGTGGGTTCCACTAGTGGTTAATTTACCTAAACAAGCTACGCCTTGGTATCAATTTGTAGGAAGCGGCGCAGTAGATTTATCTTCGTACAAAGGCAAAATCAATATTGCTTTTAAATATATCGGTTCTGGGAAAAATTTGGCTCTAGACGGTGCTTTTCAGGTAGATGATGTTCAGATTTTTGGAGACAAATGATATTTATAAAAGGCATTGGTTGAATTTAGTATATTTGCAACCGTACCAATTAAATTTTATTATGAAATCTATTTTATTAGCATTAGTGTCGCTATTATTTCTCTCTTGTTTATCAGATGGCGGAGATTCTAAAGTTGTTGATTACACCGTTCAAAACGAAAAAGAAATCGTAGATTATATTGCAAAAAATAATTTGAATGCTCAAAATTCAAATTCGGGTTTGTATTACGTGATTAATGAAGCAGGAACCGGAGTTCAACCAACGGCTGCATCTAATGTTACAGTAGCATACAAAGGGTCTTTTACTAACGGAAATGTTTTTGATCAGAGTGATGCATCAGGTGTTTCGTTTGGTTTAAATCAAGTTATAAAAGGATGGACCGAAGGAATTCCTTATTTTAAAGAAGGTGGAAACGGAATTCTTTTAGTGCCGGCTCATCTTGGTTATGGTAGCGGTGGTCGACCAGGCATTTCTGGGGGTGCTGTACTTATTTTTGAGGTTAAACTGATAAAGGTAAATTAGTTCAAGACAATTATAAAATCACTACAGGCTGTCTAAATTTTAGGCAGCCTTTTTTAGTTTAATAAATTTACCGTGTAATGCGCGGATTTTTTTAGCCACGAATTTCACGAATCTGCAGTAATTTTTAAATTTAAAATTCAATTCGTGGGAATTGGTGTTTATTTTCTTTAATTGACTGTGTCGTATAACAAACAAACTATCATTATTAAAAGCTTGTGATATTTTTATAAATCCATAACTCCATAAGTCGGTGACAAATCATTAAATTTGTAGCTTATTCAAAAATATGTTAGAAAAAGAAGTACTAAATTTCGAAAAAACGGCTATTGTAGGTATTGTAACTCAAAACCAAAGTGAAGAGAAACTAAACGAGTATCTTGACGAATTAGAGTTTTTGACTTTTACCGCTGGAGGCCAAGTGGTAAAACGTTTTTCACAAAAAATGGAACGCCCTAATCCCAAGACTTTTGTAGGTACGGGAAAAATGGAAGAGATTCATCAATTTGTAAAAGAAAATGACATTTCGACTTTGATATTTGATGATGAGTTATCGCCATCCCAGCAAAAAAATATATCTAAAATCATTACGGAATGTAAAATCCTAGATAGAACACACCTTATCCTTGATATTTTTGCACAACGTGCCGAAACTTCCTATGCAAGAACCCAAGTAGAACTGGCGCAATGCATCTATATGTTGCCTCGATTATCCGGACTTTGGACACACTTAGAGCGTCAAAAAGGGGGAATTGGGATGCGTGGACCTGGGGAAACGGAGATTGAAACCGACAGACGTATTGTGCGTGACCGAATCGCTTTGTTGAAAGATAAAATTAAGGCAATCGACAAACAAATGGGAACGCAACGTGGCAATCGTGGGGCTATGGTGCGTGTCGCTTTAGTGGGTTATACCAATGTTGGGAAATCAACTTTGATGAATGCCGTTGGTAAAAGTGACGTTTTTGTAGAGAATAAACTTTTTGCGACCTTAGACACTACCGTTCGTAAAGTGGTCATCAAAAACCTACCTTTCTTACTTTCTGATACTGTTGGATTCATTAGAAAGTTACCTACAATGCTGGTGGATTCTTTCAAAAGTACGCTGGATGAGGTTCGTGAAGCCGATTTATTATTGCACGTAGTTGATATTTCGCATCCGGAATTTGAAGATCATATCGCATCTGTAAATCAGACATTATTGGACATCAAAGCCAATGATAAACCAGTTATTATGGTTTTCAACAAAATTGATGCTTACAAACATTTGACCATCGATGAAGATGATTTAATGACCGAAAAAACGCCAAGACATTATACGCTAGAGGAGTGGAAATCGACTTGGATGAGCAGAGTAGGAGAGGAAAACGCTTTGTTTATTTCAGCAACCAACAAAGAAAATTTCGAGGAATTCAGAGCCCGTGTTTACGAAGCCGTACGACACATTCACATTACTCGTTTTCCATACAATAAGTTTCTTTATCCAGATTATAAAGACGCTGTAGAGAAAGAAGACAAAGAAGCGGATGAAATCGAATAATTTCCCCAAGCTATAACACATCAATCCCTTTTGAAATTTCAAGAGGGATTTTTTTTGGGCGTAACAAAGCTTCCTCTTGGCTACAGCTGCGTTATGCTGTATGCTGCAAACAAAGTTGACTGAACTCCTATAAAAAAATACTACTAGGTGAAATAATCTCCAGAATAGAAATCGGGAGGATTTTCCTTGCTATCCCTCATGTAAATAAGCAATAACGAACAGTAAAACAATCTTGATGCAAATTCAAAATGCTTGCTGTAAATGAAAGCGTTTTTGATAATTTGTAAAGAATTGTTTATATATTTGAAATCAGCTAAAGTCTGACACCGTCAGACCTATCTCTCTAAATTTGGGGTGATAGGTCTTATTTTATCAGATCTATATACAAGTTATCTACAACTTTTCATTCAACCCTCCCATTTGCACTTAAAGTGTTGTATTCATTGACTTTATAAAAATGAACAATGCAAATTTAAGCAACAAAAAGCAACGAAATACTTGTTTTGTTGTACCCAATGTTGTACCTTCGTATCACGATGCACCCAATTGAAAACCCTTTATTTACAACACTTTCACTCGTTTGCATTACTTTACAAAAGTAGTATAACATTTCTAAATTCCTATTATTATGGC
>JAGOJA010000023.1:12770-32116 GCA_017995345.1 Flavobacterium sp. | reverse complement strand
CATGAGGTTTGTTTGAATGCCATATTTGCAGCCATGAAACAACTTAAACCAGAGCCATACATGGATGATTGTTGGTTGTGGTTGTACAGAGGTGCTTGGCACGAATGGGATATTCACGAAATAGATATGGCTGTTCCACTAAGTCCAGATGAAGTTTTACTAAAAAGACATGCTATTTTATACCATCAATCCCAAAAAGACAGGGTAATGTTTCAAGGAAACGACTCGAGAGAATTTTGGGTCCGAGCCGAAGATCGCAACAAAAACACAGCAAAATTATACGATGCTTTAGGATTAGCAGAATATGAAGCGATTGAAGCATTTAAACGTTTTGATTATTAAAAAACAACATTAAATTAAAAAAAACTCAGTTTGACAATCCTAGTAAATGGGTTGCATTCTGAGTTTTTTCTTTTATTATCCATAGGTCTATTTAAATATTAAATTTTGTAGTTTTGCCTACCAAATAGCTTAAAAATTAAGTGAAAAACAAATTATTCAATATCCCACCAATTCCAGCGGTACTTTTCGCCATAATCAGTGTTCAGTCTGGTGCTGCTATAGCAAAAACGCTGTTCCCTGCCATTGGTGCTGCGGGAACTGCCTCCTTAAGAATTGGCATCTCAGCAATTATTCTTCTCGCAGTTTACAGACCTAATTTATTAAAGATTACTCCAAATCAGTGGAAAATTGTAATTCCTTATGGCTTATCATTGGGGGCAATGAATTTGATTTTTTATCTAGCAATAGAGAGAATCCCAATTGGCCTTGCAGTAACCCTTGAATTTATTGGTCCTTTAGTAGTCGCAGTAATTGGCTCAAAACGATTAATTGATTATTTATGGGTTTTACTTGCTGCTATTGGAATTGTTTTGATTGCACCTTGGTCTAATAATGGAATCGATCTTTTAGGTGTGTTATTTGCCTTATTGGCTGGTGCTCTTTGGGCGGCTTACATTGTTTTGGGTACAAAAGTTTCAAAAATAATGAAAGGCGGAGATGCTGTGGCGACAGGAATGCTCTTTGCCTCTATATTAATAGTCCCTTTCGGAATTTTAGAAAACGGATTAACTAATCTCACTCCAACATTCCTTTACTTAGGCATCGCATTAGCGCTATTGTCAAGTGCAATTCCTTTTACATTGGAGATGAAAGCTCTTGCACAACTTCCTGCTAGAACATTTAGTATATTAATGAGCTTAGAACCTGCTGCTGCTTCTATTTTCGCATTTATCTTTTTACAAGAATACCTTACTTTTAATGAAATTTTGGCTGTCGTATTTGTAGTTATAGCTTCTGTTGGATCAACAATAACATCAAAAAGAACAACAATTTAAGGCGGAATAAGGATTTAAAACGGTAAATTAAAGTCTACTAAAATGAATCAAAAGCCTTTTTTTATCTGACAGGTATATTTTTTTCAAATGCAGAACCAAAAGAAAAAAAAGAATCAGTACTACCCACGCCTTCAATTTGATGAATTTGATCGTATAAAACTTCACGCAGCTCTTCATTATTAGCAGCAACAATTTTTATAAATAAAGCATATTTTCCAGAAACCCAGTGACATTCTACTACTTCGGGAATTTCTTTAAGCTTTTCAGAAATTGAATAGGAGAAACGAGCTTCTTTAGTGACGATACCAGTATACGTAATTGTTTCAAAGCCAATTTGTTTGGCATTCAACTTTACCGAGAAACCAATAATTATTCCAGATTCCTGCATTTTCCGCACTCTCAAATGCACCAATGAATTTGAAATATTTAATTCTTTAGCTAGATCTGAAAAAGGCATCCTACCATTTTCGCCTAGTTTTCTAATGATTTCCTTATCAATATAATCTGTGTTTGAATTATTCTTTTTACTTGACATAGCCACTTTTTACTTATTGATTCTATAATTTTGACAATTTCAAGGCTGAAACTGGTTTTAAAGTGTCAAAATTACAAAAAAAATGACAGATTATGTCTAATTACAAATAATCGTGCCTATTCAGTGTTACAACAACACTATTATATATAGTTTTGTGTCGTAACCACATTGTTTAATACAATTAAAAATGGATAAAAATCACTTACTTACTAAATTATGGGAGCAATATGCTGAAATTACTCCTTCAGCAAAAAAAATACATGATTTATTAGAAGAAAAAGGAGAAGAGATTAAAAATGATCATATAGCAATTCGCACCTTTAGCGACAAACGTGTTGCTATTGAAATTTTAGAAAAACCGTTTCTACTTGTTGGCTATCAAGCAAAAGGAAAATATAATTTCGAATCTAAAAAATTATTTGCAAAGCATTATGAACATTCTACAGATAAAAAAGCTCCACGAATATTCATATCTGAATTAGAACTAGAAAAATGTTCGCCAAGACTGCAAGAAACTGTAAAGAATATTTTAGATGGCTGTGATCAAAACGAATTTAATAATCCTGAATTAGTATTAAGCGGATCCTTTTGGAAAGCTAATTCGCTAGCCGTTTATAAATCTTTATTGAATGAATCGGAGTATGCCGCTTGGATGTATATCTATGGGTTCCGTGCCAACCATTTTACCATAAACGTGAATGCTTTAAAAGATTTTGATTCTTTACAAGAACTAAATGTTTTCATAGAGAATAAAGGATGGAAGCTAAACGAATCTGGAGGAAAAATTAAGGGTATTCCTGAACAATTATTAGAACAATCAAGCACATTGGCCGACTTGTATTCGGTTGATTTTAAAGAAGGGACTTTAGAAATCCCATCCTGTTATTATGAATTTGCACTTCGTTATCCGATGCAAAATGGGGAGTTATATCAAGGATTTATTGCATCATCAGCCGATAAAATATTTGAAAGTACAGATGTAAAGTTGCAAGAAGTAAAATAACCAATTTTTAAAAAAAATTAAATTATAGTTACAATGATAACAATAGCAGAACAATTTGGAATGAAAGAAGCATTGGCGCAATTAGGTGTAAAAGCCATAAACGAAGGAACTTCAACAGGTGTAAAACATTTTTCAAACGGAGAGATTCTTGAAAGTTATTCACCAGTTGATGGACAATTGATTGCATCACTAAAAACGAGTACTGCTGCTGATTACGAAAAAGTAATGCAGTCAGCAACAGAAGCCTTTAAAACATTTCGATTGATGCCAGCGCCACAACGTGGTGAAATAGTGCGTCAGTTTGGGGAAAAATTACGTAAAAACAAAGAAGCTTTAGGCAAACTAGTTTCCTATGAAATGGGGAAATCATTGCAAGAAGGATACGGAGAAGTTCAGGAAATGATTGACATCTGTGATTTTGCAGTTGGTCTTTCTCGTCAACTACACGGATTAACCATGCACTCAGAACGTCTAGGACACAGGATGTATGAGCAATACCATCCTTTGGGAGTTGTTGGAATCATTTCGGCATTCAACTTTCCTGTGGCAGTTTGGGCTTGGAATACAGCATTAGCTTGGATTTGTGGAGATGTTTGCGTTTGGAAACCTTCAGAGAAAACACCACTATGTGGAATAGCCTGTCAAAATATAATTGCCGAAGTAATTAAAGAAAATAACCTTCCAGAAGGAATTTCTTGTTTAATCAATGGTGATTATAAAATAGGTGAAATGTTGACAAACGATAGACGTGTACCATTAATTTCGGCAACGGGTTCTACTCGTATGGGGAAAATTGTTGCACAAGCAGTTGCAGGTCGTTTAGGAAGATCACTATTAGAATTAGGTGGAAACAATGCTATTATTGTGACTCCAGATGCTGATATTAAAATGACTGTGATTGGAGCTGTTTTTGGAGCTGTAGGAACAGCAGGACAACGATGTACTTCAACACGTCGATTAATCATTCACGAAAGTATTTATGATACAGTAAAAGATGCAGTTGTATCGGCTTACGGACAATTACGCATCGGAAATCCATTGAATGAAAACAACCATGTAGGACCGCTAATCGATACTCATGCTGTTGAAATGTATAATAATGCGTTGACCAAAGTAGTTGCCGAAGGGGGAAAAATCCTTGTAGAAGGTGGTGTGCTTTCTGGTGAAGGATACGAAAGTGGTTGTTATGTGAAACCTGCAATTGCAGAGGCAGATAACTCATTTAAAATCGTACAACATGAAACTTTTGCACCCGTTTTATATCTAATAAAATATTCAGGAACTGTAGAGAATGCTGTTGAAGTTCAAAACGGAGTGGCTCAAGGATTGTCTTCAGCAATTATGACCAACAATTTAAGAGAAGCGGAACATTTCTTATCTGTTGTGGGCTCAGATTGTGGCATAGCAAACGTAAATATTGGAACTTCCGGAGCTGAGATTGGTGGCGCTTTTGGAGGTGAAAAAGAAACTGGAGGAGGAAGAGAGTCAGGTTCAGATGCTTGGAAAATCTATATGAGAAGACAAACGAATACCATCAATTATACAACAAGTCTGCCATTGGCACAAGGAATAAAATTTGATTTATAAATCAATAAAAATATTTTTTCTTTAAATAAAAATAAGTTTTCAATTAAAAAAAAAAGTAAATTTATTTTTAAAAACAACTTAATGTAACAGAACATATTAATTAACTAAAAACCACTAAACAATGAAAAAGTTATTATTATCCATTAGGAGGCTCTATTTCATACCCTTATTCATGTGCTTATGCGCAACAAACATCAGTTTTGCGCAAGATACTCTATCAACTATTTCAGGAACTATAACCGATAGTAAAGGTAATACACTTCCTGGAGTAAATATTAATTTGGAAACGACAAAAATTAGTACAAATAGTGATGGAAACGGAAAATACACACTCCAAATTCCAGCTGATTTAAAAAACCCAACGTTAACTTTTACCTATATGGGATTTGTTCAAAAAACCATAGCTGTGGGCAACAATAAAGAGCTAAACATCATATTACAAGAAGAAAACAACAAACTAGATGAAGTTGTTGTAATAGGATATGGTTCTATAAAAAAAGGGAATGTTACAGGAGCAATCTCTTCGGTTAAAAAAGAAAACATAGAAAACCGCGCAACGACTAATGCTGCCGAAGCACTACAAGGTCTTGTAGCAGGAGTAAATGTTCAAAAAAGTGGCGGTACAGCCGGCGCAGCAGTAAAAATAAAAATTCGAGGAATTAATACTTTTGGTAACACTGAACCTTTATACATTATAGATGGCTTTCAGGGTTCAATGAGTTCTGTAAACCCCACTAATATTGAATCTATTGAAGTTCTAAAAGATGGTGCTGCCGCAGCAATCTATGGTTCTGTTGCTGCTAATGGTGTTATCATCGTTACTACAAAATCAGGCCAAAAAGAAGGAATAAAAGTTGATTTTAGTTCTTTTATAAATAGTACTTCAACGGCTAAACGACTGGAATTATTAGATGCTGATGGATACCGTACAGTTCATAAGAGAATGTATGATGAATACAATAAATACAGTAGTTCTCCTGTGACTTTACCTGCCTATATTACAGGGACTTCACAAAACAATACTAATTGGCAAGATCAAGTTTTTCGCTCTGGATTAGCTCAAAATTATGGTTTAGGAGTTCAAGGCAGACAAGGCGGAATTAAATTTGCTCTTTATGGAAACTATGCCAAAGAAAAAGGAATTGTTATTGACAATGATTTTGGTCAACAAAATGCAAGTGCAAGGGTAAGTTTCAAAAAATCAATCTTTGATATTGATACAAAAATGGCTTATGTGTCAACACAAAGTGAACAGCCCAATTTTCAATTAAAAGAGGTTTACATGATTTCTCCTTTGGTTCCAGTATTGGATCCAAATGAAACGTATGGTTATGGGTTAACTAATAAAGATGGGTTACCATTTAACACAAACCCAGTAGCAGACGAGCATTTTAGAAGCGGAATTGAAAAAGGACAAGATCTTACTGCAAATTTCTCGATCACTGCGAACATTTCATCTTGGTTAAAGTTTAAAACTGCTTATTCCTACCATGTAAAAAACTCGCAAAGAACTGCACACAACCCTCCATTTATTGCCAATATTCAAGCTCCTGAAAAATATACCGTTTATAGAGAAGTTAGGACGTATTGGGATGAGCAAATTTTAGAAAATATTTTGACAGCTGATAAAAAATTTGGAGAGCATTCTTTCAACTTTTTATTAGGTAACACTATCAATCCTTCGTCTTCTAACTGGAATGACTTAACAGTTGAAGGAAAAACAACTACACAAACGGTTGATAATGGTCAATTAATATCAAATGAATTTAGTGCTGGATTTCTAGATCCAGGTTTTCAAACTATTGGAGCTGGAAGAGGGGGAACTTATTCTGCCGATGGTTCTAAATATCAATACAATAGACTTTCTTATTACAGTCGTCTTAACTACTCTTTGAAAGATCGTTATTTAGCACAAGCAACATTGCGATATGACGGCTCGTCAAAGTTTGGAAAAGATACGCGTTGGGGAGCATTCCCATCAGTAGCTTTAGGTTGGAAAATTGAGCAAGAAGATTTTTACCCTGAAGATTTCATGTTCTCCAATTTAAAATTACGTGCTAGTTGGGGACAATTAGGGAATGAAGCTGCATTAGGCTATTACACTTCTAGTTCATTAATTAGTTCAGGGAATTACTTAAATTCAGGTTATGTACAAGGAACAGGTAGCAATCCGTGGCCAGGTAGCATTGCTACAGCATTAGAGAATAGAAAACTAAAGTGGGAAACTACGGATTCTAAGAACATTGGTATCGATTATGCCCTAAGAAATGGAAAAGTTAGTGGCTCTATCAACTATTACAGAAATATTACACAAGATTTATTAATTACAAAAAAATTGGCACCATCAGCAGGAATAGACGACCCTACTCTGAATGTTGGAAAAATAAGCAACAGCGGATTTGAATTAGAAATTAATTATCGTGAACAAAGCAATGAATTTAAATATAATGTTGGTTTTAATTTAACTACACTTCGCAACAATGTCGAATCGTTGGCAAATGCTGACCAAGCCATCAATGGACAAGGTCTTAAATTTGATACCGAACATTTTCCAACTGAGGCACGTGTAGGTAAACCAATAAGTTCTTTTTATCTGTACCGCACCGATGGGATTTTTCAATCTATCGACGAGGTAAACAGTTATAAAAGCAATGGAAATTTAATTCAACCCAATGCTAAACCTGGGGACATTAGATTTAAAGATTTAAATAATGACGGTGTGATTGATCAAAATGACAAAGAGTTTTCAGGTACAGGATTGCCAAAATTAGAAGCAAACTTAAGCTTGGGTGCGAATTACAAAGGTCTTGATTTTAGCGCCTTGTTAGGAAGTGGTTGGGGAAATAAACTATACAACGGAAATCGCTATTTTTATGAATCGATGAACTCTGGAACAAACATGTTAGCCACAACACTTAATTCTTGGACACCAGATAACCGAAGTGACATTCCTCGTGCAGTTCTTGGAGATCCTAATGGGAATAGTAGAGAGTCCGATCGCTTCTTAGAAAATGGAAATTTTGTTCGCTTACGCCAATTGCAAATAGGATATTCTCTTCCAAAATCGATTTTAGAAGCAGCAAACATTGACAAACTTAGATTTTATGTAAGTGCTGAAAATTTGTTTACCATCACTAAGTATAAAGGGATTGATCCTGAATTTTCGAGAGCTTCGTTATTAGATACAGGAGTTGATCGTTTTGTATATCCTTTTACAAAATCATTTGTTTTTGGTGTTCAATACATATTTTAAGAAATTTATAAAAAAATAATTATGAAAAAGATATTTAACATTTTTGCTGTCATAGGGATAATTACATTGGTAGGATGTAGCAGTGATTTCTTGGAACAACAATCTCCAGATCAATTAAACTCATCCACATTTTGGAGATCTAAAGCTGATGCTGAATCAGGACTCTCAGCTGCCTATGCGTATCTTGAAGCTTCAGTTGAAGAATACGCTTTCTCCGAGGTAAAATGGCCAGTGGAAGCGTATAGAGAAGACATTTGCAAGTTAGGAAGTGATGCACTTAATTATCAAAACTGGGTTGAACTTGCTGATTTTACTTACACTAATGGAAACAGTCAACTAACAAGTTATTGGAAGTTAAATTACCGCGGTATTAGTAATGCTAATCAGGTAATTACCAAAGTAGGTGAAATGCCATCCTCAGCAATAAGCGACACGGATAAAAATCAGATAGTAGCAGAAGCACGATTTTTACGTGCATACTATCATCTAAAATTAATTCTGAACTGGGAACAAATTAAAATAAGAAATAAATATATTACGGATCAGAACCAAATAAGCGTTCCTCTTGCTAGTCGTGTCGAAGCTTGGGATTTCATTGCAAGTGAATTAAAAGCTGTAGCTGATGTACTTCCTGCAGCACAGCCTTCAGATAAAACGGGTCGCGCTACTAGCGGAGCAGCTAACAGTTACTTGGGTTTTGTCTATTTGACCAGAGCTTATGAGGAAACAGCGCAAAAACAAACTCATTTGAATGATGCAATTACTGCTCTTAACAAAGTACAAGGATACCAACTCGTAAAAGATTATGTAAGTATGTTTGATGGTACAAACAAAAACTCTACCGAATCAATTTTTGAGCTTCAGTTTACTGAAAACACATCTAACGGTGCATTCTACCGTACCGCGCTACATTTTTGGATGGCAGCAAGTGAGTTAGGTGGTTGGGATGAGATTTTGCCAACAGATATGTTGATGAATGAATTCAAAAAAGAAGGCAAAATAGCAACTACAGGAAACTATGATTCGCGACTTTACGCAAATATTTTCTTTAAAGACCCTTATTTTAATGATCCTGCGAATCCAAGAATTTTTGGCAAAACCTATGATGACAAATTTGGTGGAATTGATAAACCTGCTTTTCGCAAGTACCTACCTCCCACTCAAGAAAAAATGGACGCTGAATTCTTGGGTATGAATGTACCATTAATGAGATTTTCGAATGTTCTTTTGATGAAAGCTGAAGTTTTAAATGAATTAACACGTACTGCCGAAGCCATACCTTTTATCAACATTGTTAGAGATCGAGCAGATATGCCTGCTATGGTTGGTACTACTTATAATGATGTAAAAGCTCAAATTGAACATGAGAGAATTATAGAATTCCCTTTAGAGAACTTCCGTTTTTATGATTTACGTCGTTGGGGCAAAACAAAAGCAGCTCTGGATGCCGTTGGACGTACTGGTTTTAATCCAGCAAAAAACAACTTCTATCCAGTTCCGTTGACTGAAATACAAAATAATTAAACGTAATAAATAGTTTTTTTTAAACATCAAAAGAACGGCCCACACATTATTTGGGCTGTTCTTTTTTAAATTCAAACTACTTTTAAAACGTTATAATCCCTCAATTAATAGTATTATTTGTTTTAAAAACGAATCGTACCTTATCACTCAAAGAAATTCATAGATTTACTACCTTATAAGAGGTTCGTAAAAAAAATCTTGTTTGCACAACTTGTTCTACATAGTTTAATAAATTATTTTCCTAAAAAACATCAAATAATATGTACAAAAAAGAAACGTTTACTGCTGTTATATTGTTTTTCATACTACAAATTTGTTTTGCACAATCATCATTTCAAAATTTAGAGTTGGGCAAAAACAGTTTAAACTATAAGGGCAACCCATTAAAAGCAACAGATAGGAAATCATTGGCTTTTTCTGATAAAGGAGCATGGTTTGGATTTGGCTTTCTTGAGCAATCCGAAATGCAAGGTGGTTTTTCAGGCCCTTTTTTAATGACAGAACAAAATGGAGTTTGGTTAAGTTCTTCTTTTATCTCATTGCATCTTACGGATAAAAATGAACAAGAACTTATCGATTGGAAAACTGCTTTGGTAAATCAAAACAGCTACAACAGTCATTTAGAACAAGAATTTCAAAATGAAAAATTAGAGGTGAAACAACAACTCGTTTTTTCATCGGGCCATTCGGCAATTCAAAAAACGAGTATTACAAATCGCAGTTCAAAAACGATAACATTATATCCCATTTATAATTCAAAAACATATCTAGATAACATGCAGCTATCTACAGAAGGGCAATTTCTAAAATTAGTTTCTTCAAAAAGCAATGCAGTTGGCTACATTCAGTTTTTTAATGAAGGTATTGATATTGTAATCACAAAAGACAGCTTTACCGCAAAAGCGAACAAACTAACATTAAAACCAAATGAGACCAAAGAAATAGTAGTCTCCCAAACCTATATTTTTCCGCAATACGACTGGAAAAAAGAAAACGAAAATTTGGCGAAAATACAATTCAATACCGTTTTAAAAGACACAAAAAAAGAAAAAGAAAATCAGCTAGCCCAATTAATCGCCAAAAAGAAATCGATTTATAAAGGAGCTGAATACTCGATTTTCATAGCAAAATTACTCCTCACTTTACAAAACAACACTAGAATCCCTGCCGAAGGATTGAAACATGAAGGCCTTTTTCCTAGTTATCACTATGAATGGTTTCATGGTTTCTGGGCGTGGGATAGCTGGAAACATGCAGCAGCACTAGCTCAGTACAATCCCGACTTAGCCAAAAATCAAATGCGCGCAATGTTTGACTATCAGGAGCCAAATGGCTTTATTCCGGATTGCATTTATCGAGACACATTGATAGAGCCTAATAATTACAGAAACACAAAGTCACCACTAGCGGCTTGGGCTGTTTGGGAAATTTACAAACAAAACAAAGATGTTAACTTTATCAAAGAATTTTATCCAAAGCTGAAAAATTACCATACTTGGTGGTACAAAGAAAGAGACCACGATCAAGATGGTCTGTGTGAATTTGGTTCAACCGACGGGACTTTAGTTGCGGGGAAATGGGAAAGCGGGATGGACAACGCCGTACGATTTGACAATAGTAAAATACTAAAAAATGGAGAACAGGCCTATTCATTAGATCAAGAAAGTGTGGATTTAAATTCCTTCTTATATGCCGAAAAAAACTATTTAGCCAAGATGGCGAAAGTATTAAAATTAGTAAACGAAGAAAAAATCTGGACTAAAGAAAGTGCCAAATTAAAAAATCAGATTCAAACTCAATTTTGGGATGCCAAAACTGGCTGGTTTTACGATACTTCAATAGATGGAAAAAACTTTATAAAAGATATGGGTTGTGAAGGTTTTTTGCCGCTTTGGGCTGAAGTTGCAAGTGTTGAGCAAGCAAAATCTATTAAAAATAATTTACTTAATCCGGACACTTTCAATACTTTTGTTCCTTTACCAACATTGGCCGCCAATCAGCCAAAATTCAAACCAGATAACGGGTACTGGAGAGGACCAATCTGGTTGGACCAAAGCTATTTTGGTATCAATGGATTGGAAAAATATGGATATCAAAACGAAGCAAATCAACTGGCTCATAAACTCATTCACAATGCCGAAGGAGCTCTTAAAAAAGGAAAATCCATTCGGGAAAACTACAATCCTATTACAGGAAAAGGTCTAGAAGGAGAAAATTTTAGTTGGTCGGCCGCCCATTATTTAATGTTACTTTTAAAAAACTAGAAAATGAATAATCAAAACACGCTATTAGCCAAATTTATACTCTCAATCCTATTTGTAGCCAGTTTTAATTCGGCTACATTATTTGCGCAAGAAAAAAAGGCCGCTACAATAACCAAAAAAGATCCAAAATCCTTTTTTTCAAAACCTGATTTAATGCAAATTGGGGTTTACTACTATCCGGAACAATGGCCGAGAGAACAATGGGAACGGGATTTAAAAAACATCAAAAAACTAGGCTTTGAGTTCACTCATTTTGCTGAATTTGCATGGACTTTCATGGAGCCTGAAGAAGGAAAATATGATTTTAAATGGCTTGATGATGCTTTGGCAATAGCCGAAAAAGAAGGTTTAAAGGTAATTCTATGTACCCCAACCCCTACTCCACCAGCATGGATGGGCGATAAATACCCTGAAATCTATTTGGTGGATGCTAACGGCCGTCGCAGAGAACATGGCAATAGAGCTAATGTATCTGTAACCAATGAGAAATACCGCGAATTTACGGATCAGATTGTCACCGAAATAGGGAAACGATACGGAAAAAATAAAAACATCATGGGTTGGCAAATCGACAATGAACCTTTGGCTACTGCCGATTTCAGTCCATCGGCACGCAAAGCATTTCAAATTTGGCTTAAAGCCAAATACGGAACTATAGAAAAGTTAAACGCAGAATGGATTGGAAGTTTTTGGAGCACTCGCTACAACAATTTTGATCAAATAGTTTTACCAAATGCTGAAATTTATTTCGAAGATAAATTAAGTCCTCATGCGATTTTGGATTTCAAAAGATTTACTTCAGATGCCCAAGCAGAGTACCTAAACAGACAGGCAGAAATACTTCGAAAATTCATAGATACAAAACAATGGATAACTACCAATTTTACCAATGTGATTTATGATGCAGACCCACGAAGTGCCAACAAAATGGATTTTATTACTTATACCATGTATCCGGTAAGCGGTCACAACCATCTTGGAGGTGACAATTTTAGAATGGGTCATCCAAATAAAATCTACGAAGCAAACGATTATTACAGATCAATAAATGGCGTTACTGGAGTGATGGAACTACAACCGGGTCAGGTAAACTGGGCAGGAATTAACCCTCAATTATTACCAGGCACCGTTCATATGTGGCTTTCTCAAGCTTTTGGTGGGGGATGTGCTTTTACTTGTACCTATAGATACAGACACCCGCTAGGAAGTAGCGAGATGTACCATGACGGAATTGTAGGTACTGACGGAATTACCCTTACAACAGGCGGGAAAGAATTTGTGGAGGCAATACAAGACATGAAATTATTGCGCAAAGAATACGATCCAAAAGCGGTTCTTCCTCAAAATATTGCCAAAAGAAAAACGGGCTTTTTATGGAGTCATGAAAATCTTTGGGATTTGGAAAACCAAAAGCAAACTAAATTTTGGAACACTTGGAAACATAGAAATACCTATACTGCTGCCATCAAATCAGCTGGAGCTCCGATGGGTTTTATCACTGAGGAAGATAATTTTGCTGACTATCCGTTTATTGTTGCACCAGCTTACCAACTTATCGATCAAAAATTAGTTGGAAAATGGCAGAAATATGTGGAAAATGGTGGGAACTTAATTTTAACTTGTCGTACGGGACAGAAAGACAAAAATGGGCATTTTTTTGAAGCCAATTGGAGTGCGCCTATTGTTCCGCTAATTGGTGCTGACGTTGAGTTTTTCGATATGTTAGTAGCTGATGTAAATGGAACAGTGAAAGCGGGAGAAAATAGTTATAAATGGAATACCTGGGCAGATGTATTAAACCCTAAAAAAGGAACAGAGGTTTTAGCAACCTACGAAGATCAGTTTTACAAAGGAAATGCAGCTGCTACTACTCGAAAATTAGGGAAAGGAACCGTTACTTATGTCGGTGTGGAAAGTAACGATGGAGACTTCGAAAGACAAATCGTCCGCACCATTTACTCTCGAGCCAATGTAGCTATTGAGGACTTACCGAAAGGCGTTTTTATCGAATGGCGAGATGGTTTTTATGTGGGTGTAAATTACACTAGCGAACCAATCAATTTACCAATTCCTAAAGGAAGCAAAATAGTAGTTGGCCAAAATCCACTTCAGCCTGCACAAGCTGTTATATGGAAATGAAAACTAGCCCCGAATTTCATCCTGCAAGGTCAAAAAAAGACCATGCAGGATTACCAGAAAACAGACAAAAACAATTTAATACAATACCAATGACTTTTTCAGAAGCAACGATTCAAAACTTAGTAAAAGAACATTACGACTTAGACGTAAATGTGAAAACATTAAATGGGTATGATGAATTAAATTTTCTTTTATCGAATGAGAAAAACGAAAAATACATTCTAAAAATATCCAATGAGAGTCATCCCTTTCCTTTTTTAGAAGCACAAGTTAAAATTATTCAGCATCTAACAAAGAGTGCTATTTCAGATTTTTTTCAGCACTTCTGTATTAATAAACAAGGCCAAGAATTAACCAAAATAGAGGCTGATTCAAAAACCTATTACCTACGAATTCTCAACTTTTTAGAAGGTGATTTTTGGGTTGAAAAGAACACTAAATCAGCTGATTTATATTATAATTTGGGCTCCTTTATGGGAAATATGGATCATGTTCTTCAGGATTTTTCCCATCCCGCAATGCATCGCAATTATACATGGGACATTAGCAGAGCCAGTGATGCCAATGACAATCTAAAACATATATTAAATCACGAAAAAAGAAGGATTGCCGGCTATTTTCTGTTACAATTTGACACCGAAGTTCTGCCTCAAATACATCATCTACGACATGCTTACATTCATAACGATGCAAATGATTACAACATATTAGTGCAGGATAATCATGTGAGTGGCTTGATTGATTTTGGCGATATGATTTACACTGCGCTTATCAATAACTTGGCAATAACATGTACCTACGCCATGCTAGGCGAAGAAGATCCATTAGCCGTTGCCGCTTTGATTGTCGAGGGCTATCATAAATCGTATGCGCTTACCGAAAAAGAATTGGACCTTTTGTATTATTTGATAGCGGGAAGACTTTGCATCAGCGTAACACAATCAGCTTATAATGCCTCTTTAGACAGTAACAATGAGCATCATTTTATAACTGAAAAACCTGCTTGGGATTTGTTGTTCCAACTTATTAAAATTAACCCAATCAAGGCGCAAGATACATTCCGCAGGGTCTGTGGTTTTGAAGGTGTAATCAATACTGATGATTATGCCGCTTTGCTGGAAATTCGTCAAAAAAACATAGGACGTAATTTAAGTATTGGCTACAAAGACAAATTAAAAATCGTAAAAGGGGCTTTGCAATATATTTATGATGACAAAGGAAGAACCTTTGTTGATTGTGTAAATAACCCTTCACATGTAGGTCATTGTCACCCCGTTGTGGTTCGAAGAATGCAAAAACAAATTGCAACTTTAAATACGAACACTAGATATTTAAATGACACCATAATAGAATATTCCGAAAAACTTACGGCAACATTACCACCTGCGTTAAGTGTATGCTATTTTGTAAATTCAGGCAGTGAAGCCAATGATTTAGCGATAAGAATGAGCCGTCATTACACCAAACAAAAAGACATTATTGTACTAGATCACGCCTACCACGGAACCTCTACTGTTGCTATGGAAATGAGTCCGTATAAATTTGACAGTAAAGGTGGTTTTGGCAAAATGCCTTGGATTCACAAAGCCATTAATCCTGATTTGTACCGAGGTCCTTATAAGTATGGTGATGCAAATGCAGGCAAAAAATATGCCGCTGATGTACAACGAATCATCGAGGATTTAAAAAAAGAAGGCAAAGCACCAGCCGTTTTTATCTGCGAAACTCTATTGGGTGTTGGTGGGCAAATTCCACTTCCTGAAAATTATTTAAAAACAACTTATGAATATGTACGAGCTGCAGGCGGTGTGTGTATTGCTGATGAAGTTCAGGTTGGTTTTGGTAGAATAGGCGATCATTTTTGGGGATTCGAATTGCAAAATGTAGTCCCGGATATTGTGGTATTAGGGAAACCAATAGGAAATGGCCATCCGCTAGCTGCTGTAATTGTAACTAATGAAATTGCTGATGCTTTCAATAACGGAATGGAATATTTTAACACCTTTGGAGGAAATCCAGTTTCTATGACAGCAGGTTTGGCGGTATTAGATGTGATTCAAGAAGAAGAAATGCAACAACACGCACTTGAAGTGGGGAATCATCTAATGGATGGATTGCGAAATTTAATGGAAAAATACCCTATTATAAGCGACGTGCGAGGACATGGATTATTCATTGGTGCAGAGATGGTGAAAGACCAACTTACAATGGAACCCGCCGTAACTGAAATTGACATCGTAGTAGAAAAAATGAAAGAAAAAGGCTTTTTGTTGAGTACCGACGGACCTTTGCACAATGTTTTAAAAATAAAACCACCCATGCCTTTCAACAAACAAAATGCCGATGAAATGATACGGTTTTTAGATATTGCGCTGAGTGAGTTGTAGCGTTTTATAGTAAAAAATGATTTGCTGGAATAGATTTGATTTAATTTTTTTAGGTTAAGCGAAGTCGAAGGGCTCGATTTGACATAAAATCATACCAGTACTTTCAAAGATAAAACCAGTTCTCTAAAAATTAGAAAACTGGTTTTTATGTGCTATGCTTAAATCTGCAACTGGCTGCAGATATCAAATAATAAATGGTACAGAGAAAAGCAGAGCGTCCTGTTAAGAAGCTAAAATAGCAAAAGATGTATCCAAGGGAATATTCTTATTGCTTTATTTTTCAAATACTATTTAAGGATGAATTCTCAAATCCTGAGCGGCCAAAATAGGCTCATTATTGGTTCCTGTAATCATAATTCGAACGGCTTTTACGGCCTGTTTGGGATAGATTATGGCGTTTCCATAGTTGAAACTATCTCCTTTTTCAAAATCAATACCATTATAAGAATATTCAACATGACCGTCGTTGGCAATAAATCTTGGGTGATGCGGAATCCCAGTCAATACATCTATTTTAGAAGCTGTAACAGCATTAGTAAAAGTGTATAAAATCCAATCTCCATTTATACATGAATTCTCGGTACGTAAATACGTATCGATCTTATAATCTTCTAAACTCGAAAATGGAAATTTAGGATTTTCGCTCATTGATGAAGTAACTTTTACCTCTGGTTCTTGATACGGGCTACAATCGAGATTCACCTTCGCAGCCGATTCTTTTGCTTCTTTATTTTCAATAGTAAAATCTATACGATAGTTGTTTTTTTCATTGTAATTATCTATCACAAATCGCAAACGAGACTTAGTTTTCAAAGTCCTTTCTGTTGCATAGGATTTAATGAGTTTGCCATTTTCAAATAGAGAAATTTCTTTTATAGTTCCGTTAGCGGTTGTTTCCTCTGTTGGAACAAAAGAAAGATACCAAATACCATTTTTATCTACATGTTCTGAAATATCCTCTGAAATCTTTAAAACTTCAATTTTTGACGAATTCCAATTCGCAACGGCAGGTTTCTCCGCTTTCACCGAAGGACTGGCAGCAGCTTCTCCAAAAAATGTTTTGAATTTATAGTGTTCATAATCCTTAGTTTCAATAGGACTGGTATACAAAGGCGACTGCTTTGTAGGTTCACTACTTTGTACGGCATAACGCACTTCAGCATTCGTATACGGTACTGTTACCGTAATTTTTCCTTTATTATAGTTGGCTGTAGGAGGAAAATCTCTAAAAGCGATCCCCATATTGGCTAAACGATTCAAATGACTATTGGTTAATCTTGAATAGAAATTTTCCCAATTTTTATCTTCTTTTTTAGACCACGCAATTTCTGACAAGGCACTAATTCGCGGATAACTTTGGTACTCCATAAAACGTGCAGGCAAGTCTAGATATTCACTCCACAAAGCGCCTTGAACCCCTTTTATCAATTTTTGTTGTTCATGTGTTAAGTCATTTATAGGAATGGGTTCATAGCGATAAACTCTTTTGGTATCTATAATGGCAGCCCAGCGATGACCGCGTTCGTTTTCTGACTGTGCCATATCAAAATAGGTGTATTGTCCAGGAATCATAATGGTTTTATGTCCTCTTTTTACTGATTCTATTCCGTAATTAACTCCTTGCCAAGCAAAAATTTCTGTATTTGGACTTAGTGTTCCTCCTTTAATAATTTCGTTCCAACCTGCCGTTTTTCGATTGTATTTTTCGACAATTTTTTCGACACGTTTAAAGAAATAATTTTGAAGTTGGAACGTATCTGTATACCCTTCTTTTTCCATCACCCCTTTACATTTTGGACATTGTTCCCAAGTAGCTCTATTGACTTCATCACCAGCAACATGAATGTATTCAAAAGGAAACATTGTTGTAAACTCTTTAATAATAGAATCTAAAATTTGGAAGTTTTCTTCGCGACCTACGCACCATACATTTTTTACTTCTCCTTGAACACTTTTAGTTTCCTGCGTTGTAACGCAACCAATTTCTGGGTAAGCAGCAGTGACCGCTCGCGAATGTCCGGGTATTTCAATTTCAGGCATAACTGCTACTCCACGTGCTGCTGCAAATGCAACAACTTCTTTTATATCATCTTGCGCATAATACCCTCCGTAACGTTTGTTACCAGAACCGTATGATGGCAAAAGCACTTCGCCTGGCCCTCTAAAACCGCCTTTTAAAGTCAAATCGGGCATTGATTTTATTTCGACTCTCCAGCCGTTATCATCAGTCAGGTGCCAGTGAAAAACATTCATTTTATGAGCTGCCAACCAGTCAATATATTTCTTAACCGTTTCCTTATCAAAAAATTGTCTGGAAACATCAAGCATCATTCCTCGCCATTCAAAACGAGGATAATCTTCTATTTGCACATAAGGAATGGTTCCTTTTTTCACCTCTTTGGCAGAGCAGATTTGCAATACTGTTTGAAACCCGTTTAAAACCCCGTTTGGAGATTTCCCTTTCACCACCACACCCTTTTTAGTTACGCTCAATTGATACCCGTCATTTGGCAGGCTCATTTTTTTATCTACCAAAAAAAGTATTGTGTGTTTTTTGTGTTTGTTTCCAATGGAGACTTTCGGGCTAATTCCACTATTTTTTAGAAATCCACTACTGATATAACTAGCGCTTTTTTGTATCCCGGGGTCAATAATTAATTGTACTGATGAAGGAATTACAAACACTTCTGGTTTTTGTTGTATATGGACAGGTTTTGGAATTATATCCAGTTTCTGAGCCTTTACTACGTTCAAAGAACCTAATAAAATGACTATTAGCAGCAGATTTTTTTTCATCTTTTATCTTTTTAATTTTGTTGAAATGGTTTGAAAATCGGTTAAAATCCCTGCGTCCTAATTTCTTGAGTAATTTAGAAATAAAAACAGTTGGTTTTTTGATTTATATTCCAAAGAAAATCAATTCATACAGACCTATTTTTATAAGCGTTTTATAGGGCTACTATGAAAAAAATTATAAAAGAATAACAACTGAAACTTCAAGGAGTTTTCCCAATAGTCAATATTGTGTTTCCCGGGACGTTCTATATAATCGTGATCTATTTTTAGAGCTAGCATTTTCTGGTGCAATTCTCGGTTGACATCGATAAAAAAATCATCGACACCACAATCAATAATAAGTTTCAAATTATTGTTTTGATTTAATTCTATCAGATTAACTACCGTATTTTTCTCCCAGTTATCAGGAAAATCGTTTATAGCACCCAGTCGTTTTTTTATATTCCACTTTTCAGAAAATGGACGAATATCAACCCCTCCACTCATACTTCCTGCCGCTCCAAACACATCTTGATGCTTCA
>JAGOJA010000023.1:0-12670 GCA_017995345.1 Flavobacterium sp. | reverse complement strand
AAATTTTGAGAAGTTTATTTCAAACAATCTCTCAAAATTGTTACTGGATGCATTGCTCTCCTATTGGTTCCGTCAAAAATTTGGTGGCGACAACTGGTTCCTGCTGCAGCTATTGCAGTTGTTGTATCCGATGCACGAATTTTAGGAAACAAGGTATCTTCTCCCATTTGCATGCTGATGTCATAATGTTCTTTTTCATATCCAAAAGAACCTGCCATACCGCAACAACCCGAATTATAGATGGTAACCACACTGTTTTTTGGCACATTTAACATCGTAAAAGTCGCTTCAATAGTACTTAACGACTTTTGGTGGCAATGTCCATGAATCTTTATTGTTTTGGCTATATCAGAAAATTGCTCAGAATGAATTTTACCCGAAGTAATCTCTTTTTTGAAAAACTCTTCAATGGTAAATACATTTTTAGCTAATTTTTCGGCACTTTCTTTGTCGTCAGCCAATCGAATGTATTCGTCTCTAAAGGTCAATATCGCCGAAGGTTCGATTCCTATTAAAGGACAATCGGCAGTAACTAAATTCGAAAAAATGCCCACATTTGTATTCGCAATAGCTTTTGCTTCTTCGAGAAAGCCTTTAGAAATAAAGGCTCTCCCGCTTTCTTCATGATGTATCAAAATTACTTCATACCCTAAAGTTGTCAATAACTCATAGGCGTCAATTCCAACAGGAACATCGTAATAATTGGTAAATTCATCACAAAAAAGAAAAACTTTTCCGCTTACAAAAGAATTGCTTTCGGCTTTAGCTTTATTGTTTTCGTACCATTTTCTAAATGTCTTTGGAGCCAAGTGAGGTACTTCTCTTTTAGGAGCAATTCCCATACTTTTTTTAACCAAAGATAAATTGGCTACAAAATTTGTTATCGATGGAGCGATGCTTCCCATTTTATTCAGTTTCGAATTGAAAGCGAATATTTTGTTACGAATAGAAAAACCGTTCGCTTTTTGATACTGATACAAAAACTCAGCTTTCAAAGCTGCCACATCTACATTACTAGGACATTCGCTTGCACAAGCTTTGCAACTCACACACAATTCAAAGACTTTGTACAATTCTTCGTGATCAAATTTATTGTCTTTCTCTGAATGCGTCAAATATTCTCGAAGTGCATTAGCTCTGGCACGAGTAGTATCTTTTTCGTTATGAGTCGCACGATAACTTGGACATAAAGTTCCGCCAGCCGAAGGTAATTTTCGACAATCACCGGAACCATTGCATTTCTCTGCAGCGCGCAAAATTCCCAAACTATCAGAGAAATCCTGAATTGTTTGAATATCCGGTTCTATCCTACCCGCTTCTACTCTCAGATTTTCATCCATTTTGGAGGCATTTACAATCTTGCCAATGTTCAAAATTGCATTTGGATCAAAAGCACTCTTTATTCGCTTGAGCAATTCATAATTCTGATCACCAATCATGAAAGGCAAAAACTCGCCACGCACAATTCCGTCGCCATGTTCTCCACTCAGCGAACCTCTATACTTTTTGACCAAAACAGCCACTTCAGTAGCGATGTTCCTAAATTGATGCAGTCCTTCTTTTGTTTTCAAATTCAAAACGGGACGCAAATGCAATTCTCCAGCTCCAGCATGAGCATAATAAATGGCACTCTGACCATGGCGTTCCATCATTGCTGAAAATTCAGCGATATAATTGGGTAAATCACTCAATTCAACGGCCGTATCTTCAATAGAATCCGCTGCTTTATTATCGCCAACAATACTTCCTAAAAGTCCTAAACCAGCTTTTCGCAACTCATTAATTTTATCAATATCAGTTCCGTAAATTTTAGGCAGAGCATACCCAAAATTATTTTTTTCGAGATCTTCAATCAGTTGATTTGCCTGTGCTTCGGCATCTTCCATGCTATAATGTGAGGCCACTTCGAGCATAATAACAGCCTTAGGGTCGCCTTGAATGAAAAACCTGTTTTTGGCCTGTTCCCTATTGGTTTTGGTACAATTCAAAATTGTATCGTCCATCATTTCACACGTATACAAATGATGTTTCATGGCAACCACAACCGCTTCTAAACTTTCTTGAATACTATGAAAATGCGCTACCACCATAACACTATTAGTTGGTGGTGTTTTATCTACTTTCAGCGTGATTTCTGTGGTAAAAGCAAGTGTTCCTTCGCTTCCGCAAAGAAGTTTTCCTATATTTATGGTATTTTCTGTTCCTCCAAAAAGGTCTGATTTTAATAATAAATCAATCGCATATCCAGTATTTCTTCTGTGAATTTCAGGTTTTGGGAACTCTTTTATAATTTCTATTTGGTTATCTACATTCGAAAGTTCCTCATAAATAGATTTGTAAATGGAGCTTTCGAGCGTGTTTCCTTTTGTTTTCTCTATAAATTCGGCCGAAGTTATTTCATTAAATACGGCCAAACTTCCATCACTCAAAACCGCTTTAATTTCGACTATTTTATCACGAGTAACTCCATACCGTATCGATGTAGTTCCCGATGAATTATTACCTACCATTCCTCCAATCATACAACGATTTGAAGTCGAAGTATTAGGTCCGAAAAATAATTTATGTGGTTTTAAAAACAAATTCAGTTCATCCCGAATCACTCCCGGTTGTACTGTAATCGTTTTATTGATAGCGTCAAAAGCAACAATCTTTGTAAAGTGCTTGGAAACATCCACAATTATTCCATTGCCCACTGTTTGACCTGCTAACGAAGTTCCAGCAGTTCTAGGCGTGATTGAAATCTTGTTTTTGGCAGCAAAGCGAATAATTTTTACAATATCTTCCTCTGTTTGTGGAATCGCTACAGCAATAGGTTGAATCCTATAGGCAGAAGCATCTGTGGAATATAAAATTTTATGAAGTTCATCATATAAAAGTGTTCCTTCTAATGATTGTGATAATTGTTGTAATTGAGGCATGATTGACATGTTAATCTAATTTTATTAAAAATCTTGCGTATTGTATTCCAAAGGCACCAAATTATACATAACAATTAAAAAACATAAAAATTTATGCTCTCTTTTTAGATATAAACCAGAGAAAAAATAACACAATTAAAGAACAGGTGAAAACAAAAACTTTTTTATTTCATTATTTAAAAAACGTAAAATAATGCATTTAAAATAGGAACTACAAAATAGCAACTCCCAACTTAGCGTATTCTTTGAGCCTTAAATCAGTTTTATCCAGCTCGGTGACGATGATATCCAATCGGTTAATTTCGCAAACAACATGAGGCATTTTTGTATCCAGTTTATCCGATGTAAACATGGAAACTACTTTATCAGAAGACTCCATCATTGCTTTCTTCACTATGGAAACTTCATACCCCATTTCCGTAAGTCCTTTTTTAATATTGATACTACTAGCACCCATAAAACATATATCTGCCTTAATTTTTGATAAAACCTGAAGCACATCTATTCCTATAGTTACCATAGCGTTTTTTTGCATTTTTCCCCCAATAAAAATAAGATCTATATTAGGATATTGGGATAATTGCATGGCAATAGGCAAACTATACGTATAAATAGTCGCTTTTAATAAGGGTGGAATTAGCTTTGAAAAAACCAAATTTGTCGTGCCACCGCTCATAATTATTACCTGACCATCATGCAACAAGGGTAGCGCTTTAATACCTATTTCATGCTTTTTATCTTCATTTGTTATAACTATATCAAAAACACTTTTGTCTTTTTCAGCAACAGGGACGGCCCCACCATATACTTTTTCAAGTTGGCCTTTTTCATGAAGCTTATTTAAATCTCTCCTGATAGAATCTTCTGAAAGACCCAAATCAAGAGCTAATTCAATAGTACTAACACGATGCTCTTTAGCAAGTTTAGTCATTATATAGTTGAGTCTTTCTGCTTTCAGCATAGTAAAAAATTATAGAGTAGAATACAAATGTATTAAAATATTTTATTAAAAGCGAGGTATTCTCAAGACAACTTGGCGAAAACACAAGAATAAAGCATCTTTAACTGCGTTTTCATGCGTTATTTAATTTATTTTTTAAAAACAATCACGAAACATTGCATTTGTATGCAATAAATAAATATATTTGTTTGATAACCATAAAACCAAAATAATTATGAAGAAATTATTCCTTATTTCATTATTGTTTTTGTTTGTACAAACCACATTTGCACAAACAAAAACAATTACTGGAACTGTTAAAAACAAAGCTGATGGAATTCCAATTCCGGGGGTTTCAGTAGTTGTATTAGGAACCAATAATGGCAGCATATCTGACATCGATGGAAGATATAGCATTACCGCATCACTAGGACAAACTCTTAGTTTTAGCTACGTAGGATTTACAACAACAACTGTCAAAGTCACTGAAAGTACAACTTCTGTTAATTTGAGTTTAACCGAAGAATTAAAAGCTTTAAATGAAGTTGTCGTTTTGGGTTCTACACTTCGTGCCACACGTAAAGAACTAGGAAACGCAGTAACGAGTATAAAGGCCCAAGATTTAACAAGATCACAACCTAGTGGCATAACGTCAGCATTACAAGGTAAAATTGCAGGAGCTCAAATCTCTCAAAACTCAGGAGATCCGTCTGGAGGTTTTAGCATTAAATTGAGAGGAACTACCTCAATTCTTGGTTCTTCAGACCCTTTATATGTTATTGACGGTGTTGTAATGAATAATTCAACCACTAACGTAACCAATTTAAATGTAACTTCAGGAAATTCAAATATTCAAATTGGACAAAACAGATCTTCTGATATAAATCCTAATGATATAGAGAGCATTGAAGTGCTAAATGGAGGTGCCGCTGCTGCAGTTTATGGTTCTCGTGCCGCAAATGGCGTTATCTTGATTACAACTAAAAAAGGGAAATCTGGAGCAACTAAATATACTTTTTCTACAAGTCTAACCTCAAATACATTACGCAAAAAAGTATATACTAACTTGATAGGCAAGCAATTTGTTAATCCATTGAGTAGCGGACTTTACCCTATTAATAGTGCTTCTGCAACACCAACAGCAACTACTGTAAATGTTTTAGGAAGGAATTTAGACACTAGAACATTTGATGTTATAAGGCACGATTATCAAGACGATATTTTTACAACTGGTACCGGAAATGACACTTATTTTTCCCTACAAGGTGGTGATGATACAACTAAATATTCTGCTTCGATCGGATATATGAAAAATGAAGGAATCGTAAAAAATTCTGATTTTGAACGATTGGGTACAAAATTAAGATTACAACACGATTTTAATTCAAAATTAACTGCCTCATTAGGAATCAATTACATCAATTCAAGTTCAAATGAAAAACCTGATGGAAATGTTTTCTGGAGTCCATTAAACTCTGTAATTATAACCAATAACATTTACGACTTAAACGAAAGAGATGCAAACGGTGATTTAAAAGCAGTTGAGATAGGAAGAGTCAACCCACTTTCTGTTATCGAAACTTTTAAAATTAAACAAGAGACAGACCGCATCGTTTCTGATTTTCAATTAAACTACAAACCTTTCAAAAACTTTACTGCTGATTTTATTTTAGGAGTAGATAATTTTACACAAAAAGGAAATGTATTCATTCCAAGATATCCTTATGTGGCTGTAAACCCAAGCTTCTTTGATAACGGATATGTCTCAGAATCATCCAATAAAGTAAATCAATTAAACAACGATTTAAATTTAAGATATATCTATGAAGTTAATCCTAATTTAAAATTAACAACAGCTGCAGGTTACAACATCCAAAACTACCGAGATAAATTTTTTGCTGTAGAAGGAAGAGATTTAAAACCCTTTGTTGAAACTATAAACGCTTTTAATACTTTAATTGCTGGTTCACCAAGCTCAAGAGAGTCAAAATACAATGTATGGGGCTATTACCTACAAGAAACAATTGGAATCAAAGACAAATTATTCCTTACTGCAGCTGCAAGATTAGATGCTTCAACAGTTTTTTCTAAAGAAAACCGCTCACAATTTTATCCAAAATTAAGTGCTAGTTACGTATTATCTGATGAAATTTTCATGAAAGATATTTTTATTAGTTCTGCACGTTTGCGTGGTTCTTGGGGCGAATCCGGGAGTTTAACTGCTATAGGACCTTACGCTCGTTTTACAAATTATGCTACAGGAAACTTAGTAGGAAACACCACTTTTACTATTGAAGGAAACAAAAAAGGAAATTTAGATTTAAAACCTGAAAAAAGCTCTACATACGAAGTTGGAGCTGATCTTGGATTATTCAATGACCGCCTAAATTTATCATTCAGTTACTATAAAGCTGAAATAAAAGATTTATTATTACCCGTACAGTCAGCCGCATCAACTGGGTCTACAAATACAATCCAGAATGTTGGAAAAATGGACAACAAAGGTTTAGAAATAGGCATAAAGTACAACGCTATCCGAAAGGAGAACATCAATCTTGACTTCAATGTTAACTATAGCCAAAATAGAAATGTTGTGACCGAGCTACCACAACCAAGATTTCAGCTAGACAGTAACCCAGCTGGAGCACCTGTTTTTGCTGAAGTAGGAAAGCCAATAGGTATATATTATGGAACCTATTTTGCCAGAAATAGTGACGGAAGCTTTTTACTTACACCATCAGGTTACCCGCAAGGTGAAAAAGGAAATCCGGCAACTGGTGAACCACAAAGGGATGCGTCCGGACAGCCTACCGGTACTTTTCTTAATAAAGAAATTGGAAACCCGAATCCCGACTATATTATATCCTTTGGGGCTAATTTGAATGTAAAGAAATTTAATTTATCTGTGTTATTCGACGGTGTTCAAGGTGTAGATGTATTTGATGCAGATTATAGAACTCGTCAAGGTGTTGGAAACGGGGAATTAGCTGCTAAAGAACTTACTGGTGAATTACCGAGAGGATACATTTGGTCCATCTATCAAATACAAGAATTTAGAGTTGTAGACGGAAGTTATATCAAATTAAGAGAGGTTTCATTAAGTTATTCTTTTGGTAAATTAAATAATTTTTTCAACGATTTGACTATAAATGCCAGCGGTCGAAATTTATATTCTTGGGATAAATTTACCAGTTATGATCCGGAAACAAACTCTGGTGGACAATCTTCTGTAGCAAAATATAATTTTGGATCTATTCCAATTCCTAAAACATATTCATTAGCATTAAAATTTCAATTTTAATTAAAATAACAATATCATGAAAAAAATAATTGTATTATTCCTCTTTTTAGGTTTGTCTTTAATCTCCTGCGATGCTGAGTTTTTAGACCCTACAAAACCAACTGAGGGAGATGTGTTCTCAAGCAGATCTGGCTTAATAGGTGCAGCTAACGGATTACAAAGTAAATGGAGTATTGGAAGACAAAGTCCCGTTTATACCATAATAACGGGAAGTGGTTTTACAACAAATGAATTGCGTTTATTAAATGCTGGTAATGTGGATGAAGCAGAGCTTTTAACAGGAGGTGTGTCTGTATCTTCTAAAAATGCAGTAATCAACAACCTTTGGTCACAAAGCTTAGTTATCTATGCTGAAGCTCAAAAAGTGTTAGATAATATAGGTGTGATTTCCGTACCAGTTGAAAAAGCAAGTATTTTTGTACACGCATCAATTTATAAAGCTATGGCAACAGGAACTCTCATCCAGTTCTTTGAAAAAGTGCCTTTGCAAACTACTAAAAATGCAGGATTTAGCTCAAGAGCTGATGTTATTGCAGCAACAATTGCTACTTTAAAATCTACCGAAATTTATTTGGGAACTGCCAATGGGTTTTCAGGTTTAGCAGGAAATATCAAATATAAGAATACCGTTCATGCTCTTTTGGCTCGCTTTTATTTGATGGCAGGAGATAATGATAATGCATTAGTTTACGCGAACTTGGTTGATTTATCGTCTAAATCAACTTTTTTATACGATGCTGTAAGCAACAACCCTATTGCCTTCAATGCTATTTTGACTCCAAATAACTATCAACCAATTGATCGTAATTTTGGTTTACCAACAGCTCTTGCTCCTACTGCATTAGATGGTCGTGTTAATTTTTACATAACTCCTGGTTCTAATCCTACAACTGGAGCCGGTTTTTTTGACTCTAATTCAAAATTAATCCCTCTATACCTACCAGGTGAAATCACACTTATTAAAGCCGAAGTATATGCAAGAAAAAATCTACTTCTTGAAGCAGTTATAGAATTAAATAAAGTTTTGACAAAAACTGCAGGAGCTGATGCTTTTGGAGTTGGTGCTAATCTTCCTCCTTATGCAGGTACTATTGATCAAGCAAATATTTTGACAGAAATCTATAGAAACCGTTGCATTGAGTTGTATATGTCTGGTCTAAAATTTGAAGATAGCAGAAGATTTAACCGCCCAAATACTGAAAGGAGCAGAAATTGGTATCCTTACCCTGATTCAGAAAGGTTCAATAATCCAAACACTCCTGCAGATCCAGTTAACTAAACTGTTCTTAAAAAAACGAGACTTTAAATTAATTTTTTAGTCTCGTTTTTTTTTCAACTAATATTTTGAAGCCAAAATGAGTCATATAGAGTTAGTAGTAACTTATTGCAAAACATTTAGCTGAGTATTTGTCTGTTTTTTTCACAAATAAAGCCTTAATTCTCACAAATAACTTCATCCATTTCCCTAAATAAAAAGAAAAAATCTTGATACTAAACAAGAACCTCCCAACTCTAATTTAGATATAAAAGCTGATTATTCTATTGGTTTTAAGTTTCTTTTTAATATTGATACTACCAGCATCCATAAAACAAATATCTGCCTTAATTCTTGATAAAACCTGAAGCACATCTATTCCTATAATTAGCATAACGTTTTTTTGCATTTATCCCCCAAGAAAAATAAGATCTATATTAGGATATTGGGATAATTGCATGGCAATAGGCAAACTATACGTATAAATAGTCGCTTTTAATAAGAGTGGAATTAGCTTTGAAAAAAACAAATTTGTCGTACCACCGCTTATAATTATTACCTGACCATCATGCAACAAGGGTAGCGCTTTAATGCCTATTTCATTGTTTTTATCTTCACTTGTTATAACTATATCAACAACACTTTTGTCTTTTTCAGCAACAGGGACGGCCCCCACCATATACTTTTTATAGTTGATCTTTTTCATGAAGCTTGTTTAAATCTCTCCTGATAGAATCTTCTGAAAGACCCAAATCAAGAGCTAATTCAATAGTACTAACACGATGCTCTTTAGCAAGTTTAGTCATTATATAGTTGATTCATTCTGCGTTCAACTTACTATCGTATCGTAGAATGCAATTGTATTAAAATATTTTCCAAAAACCGAGTTACTCTCAAAACAACTAGATAAAACACAACAATAAAGCATCTTTGTTTGCGTTTTTATGCGTTATTTAATTTATTTTTTAAAAATAATCAAAAAATATCGCATTTATATGCAATAAATAAATATATTTGTTTGATAACTATTAAACCAAAGTAATTATGAAGAAATTATTCCTTATTTCATTATTATTTTTGTTTGTACAAACCACATTTGCACAAACAAAAACGATTACTGGAACTGTTAAAAACAAAGCTGATGGAATTCCAATTCCGGGGGTTTCAGTTCTGATTAAAGGCACTGCTAAAAGTGGTGTAACTGACATGGACGGTAAATATCTAATCAATGCCTCAACTTCAAATGTACTTGTTTTTAGTTATATGGGTTTTGAGACCAAAGAGCTTAAAGTTACTGGCGAATCAATGAATGTAACTTTAGTCGAAAGTATTGAAAGCTTAAAAGAAATAGTTATTGTAGGTTCTTTGGGCAGAACTTTAGACAAATCTTCTTTAGGATATTCCGCACAAGCAGTTAAAGGTCAAGAAATTGCAGACACGCAACGCTCGAATTTTGCTAACGCATTACAAGGTCGTATAGCTGGTCTTACAGTTACAAGTACTACTGGAGCACCAGGAGCTTCGGCAGCGATACAATTACGAGGAGTTAATTCATTAAGCGGTAATAATACTCCTTTATATATTGTAGATGGTTTACCAGTAAACAATGAAACATTAGACCAAGGCTTATTGATCTCTAATGCGGCTAACAGAAACCAAGATTATACTAATAGAGGTGCAGATATCAATCCAGAAGACATTGAATCGATTACTATTTTGAAAGGACCAGAAGCAGCTGCACTTTATGGAATGCAAGCTGGTAACGGTGCAATTGTTATTACCACAAAGAAAGGAAGAACTGGAGCAGGAAGAGTTAGTTATTCAACTAATACTAGACTAGATCAAGTGTATCGTTTTCCGGAAACCCAATCCGTATATCAAAGGGGTTTCTCTGCAATTACAAATACAGATTATAGAAGACAATTTGGCGAAGCTTTTGCGCCTGGAACAAAACTATATGACAATATTGGTCAATTTTTCAAAGTAGGAACTTCTACAACTCATAACCTATCTTTTGAATCGGGAACTGAAACTACGTCTTACAGGTTATCTTTGAGTAATTTAAAACAAGATGGAGTTACACCAAACACTTCATACAACCGTTTAAACGCTAGTTTGAATGCTACAGCAAAAATTTCCCCAAAATTCAAATCAGAAGGTACTTTAAGTTTTACAAAATCTGAAAATCAAAAAGCTTCTAAAGGTGGTTCTGGAGGTTTAACTGGAAGTAATGGTTATTTATTAACACTTTTAGGTTGGCCACAAGATGACAATGTACTTGACTATTTAAATACTGATGGATCAAGAAGAAAAATTACTTCAGGAGCTTTAGATACTGAAACTGACAACCCATTTTGGGATGTAAAAAAAAACTTGTCTGAAGATTTTAACAACCGCTTTGTAACTAACGTTGGCTTAATTTATGACCCGTCGGATTGGATAAACTTCACTGCTCGTGTAGGTTGGGATGTGAATTCAGCTCAAGGTTACAGAGCCATTCATCCTGAATCAGCGGCTGGAAGTTCAACTGGGGGATTTATTGAGTCTTATTATAGTAGTACTAGTAATCTAAATTCAACTTTATTAGGGACAGTCAAAAAATCATTTGGAAAATTCAATACTAAAATTTTAATTGGTAACTCCGTGAACGATAATTATTTTAGAATTTTATCTACATCGGGAAGCAAATATTATGATCCAAATTTTAATTCTATTAATAATACCGATGCTACTACACAACGATCTCAAGAAAGAATAATTCAAAGTAGAATTATTGGTTTCTTTACGGAGGTGAATTTTGATTACGATAAAATTATTTTCGCTTCCTTGACAGGTCGTAAAGACTGGGTTTCCGTACTACCTGATCCTTTCTTCTACCCTTCTGCTTCGACAAGTTTTATGTTTACTAACTTACCTGCTTTGAAAGACAAGAAAGTACTTTCTTACGGTAAAATTAGAGCATCTTATGCTGAAGCTGCAAACATTCCATCGCCTTACTCAGCCGTTCCAATTTTTACATCACAAGGAACTACTAACGGTGGATATGCTTATGGTGTCACAGGTGCTAATCCTAATTTAGTTCCTGAATTCCGTAAATCTTTTGAATTTGGAACAGAATTAAAGTTTTTCAATGATCGTGTAGGATTAGACGTTACTGTGTATAGCACCAAAACTATTGATCCAATCTTGGAAAACATGCGTTTAAGTTACGGAACTGGTTTTGTTTTAACTTCTGCTAATTTTGGAGACTTAAAAAACGAAGGTTTAGAAATCACTTTGAATGCTACTCCTGTAAAAACAACTGATTTTTCTTGGAATTTAAACCTAAATTTCAACAAAACTCGCTCAGAATTATTAAATCTTCCTGCTGTAGTGTCAGAATATTACGCTTCTGATACTTGGCTTTACAACAATGTTAGAGGCGGCGTAAAAGTTGGTAATCCCCTAACCACAATAACAGCCGTGGATTATTTAAGAAATAAATCAGGGCAAATATTAGTGGATCCAAACACAGGTTATGCCCTTAAAAATCCAAACTTCGTTATCGCTGGAGATCGAAATCCTGATTTTGTTCTAGGTTTTCAAAACACATTTAAATACAAAGATTTAAGTTTATCAATATTATTAGATATTCGTAAAGGTGGAGATATATTTAATGGAACCGAATTCTGGATGTACCAAAATGGAATTTCAACTAGAACATTAGATAGAGAACAACCTCGTGTTGTACAAGGTGTTTTAAGAGATGGTTTAGAAAACTCAACTACTCCTACTCAAAATAATATTTCTGTAACCCCTTATTATCAAAATGAATATTACAGATCAGGGGCAGTTGATTCAGACTTTATTGAGAAAGATATCAACTGGTTACGTATGAGGGATATTACGTTAAGCTATAGAATGCCGTCTGAGATTTTAAAGAAAACTGTAATTAGGTCGCTGTCCTTGAACGTAACAATGACTGATGCCTTTATGATAACTAATTATAAAGGTGCTGATCCAGCTGTTAACGGTTTAAATGCTTCTGCTGGCGGTGCTGGTGGTGTTGGTTTCGACTTTGGTACAGTTTCGACGCCTAGAGGATTGAACTTTGGAGTAAAATTAGGATTTTAATACTTATAGAAAATGAAAAATATAAAAAAATATATAGTTACACTCGGTCTATTGACCGCTGTAGTTTCATGTGACAATTTGCAAGATTTGAATGTAAATCCAAGTTTCCCTGTCGATGTGTCTGCACAAGCTTTAATGCC
>JAGOJA010000173.1 GCA_017995345.1 Flavobacterium sp. | reverse complement strand
TAATTATTAAAAAAATAAATATACTTATAATTAGATATAATTGTTCAGATGTACCTTAAAATTAAGCAAAAAAAAAGAAGCTGTTTTTGAGGCAGCTCCTTTTATATTAAAAATTGGGAGATAAATCGTATTTCTTATAAAATGCATTCAGCACATCAACCACTTCATTTTCAGTATCTACAATTTTAAACAGATTCAAATCTTCGGCACTTACAGTAGCTTCTTTTTCTACTAAAACCGTTTTTATCCAATCGATTAATCCAGCCCAAAAACTAGAACCAACCAATATTATTGGGAATCGTGCAATTTTTTTTGTTTGAATCAAAGTCATTGCTTCAAACAATTCATCCATCGTTCCTAAACCTCCTGGCATTACCACAAATCCTTGGGAATATTTGACAAACATCACTTTTCGAACAAAGAAATAATCAAAATTTAGGTTTTTATCATTGTCGATATACGGGTTGAAATGTTGCTCAAAAGGCAGCTCAATATTCAATCCAACCGATGATCCTCCGCCAAGGTGTGCGCCTTTATTTCCAGCTTCCATAATTCCAGGACCTCCGCCAGTAATCACGCCATAACCGGCTTTACTTATTTTATAGGCAATTTTCTCGGCCAGCAAATAATTATGATCTTCGGGCTTTGTTCTTGCAGAACCAAAAATAGTCACACATGGACCTATGCGCCCCATGCTCTCATAACCGTTTACAAACTCGGCCATAATTTTAAAAATTGCCCAACTGTCATTGGTTCTAATCTCGTTCCAAGTCTTTTTCTTCAGTCGGTCTTGGATTACTTTATCCTCATCATTATCAAAATCTTCTAATCTCATTTTTTTTATTTTTTATTTTAACCCTGTTAGGGTTTTAAACCCTAACAGGGTTAACATTCAACTTTTACTAAAGTAATTCTTTTTTCAAAAACTGTGCGGTATAACTCTTTTTAACTTTTATAATTTCTTCAGGAGTTCCTTTTGCAATAAGTTGCCCACCGCCTTTTCCTCCTTCAGGACCAATATCTATAATATAATCCGCCAGTTTAATGACATCCATATTGTGCTCAATAATTAATATCGTATTGCCTTTGTCAACCAGCTTATTAATGACTTCCATCAATACTCTAATATCTTCAAAATGCAATCCCGTTGTGGGTTCATCCAAAATATAAAACGTATTTCCGGTATCTTTTTTAGATAATTCTCCCGCCAATTTGATTCGTTGCGCCTCACCACCAGAAAGCGTGGTACTTTGCTGACCTAAAGTTATATAGCCCAAACCAACATCCTGAATGGTTTTTACTTTTCTATAAATCTTTGGAATCATTTCAAAAAACGGAACTGCTTCGTCTACTGTCATATTCAAAACATCTGAAATGGATTTTCCTTTGTACCGAATTTCAAGTGTTTCTCTGTTAAAGCGTTTTCCTTGACAAGTCTCGCATTCTACATATACATCTGGTAAAAAGTTCATTTCAATCGTACGAACTCCAGAGCCTTCACAGGTTTCGCATCGTCCGCCTTTTACGTTAAAACTAAATCGTCCCGCTTTATAACCTCGGATCATACTTTCAGAAGTCATTGTAAACAGATTTCTAATTTCTGTAAAAACTTCGGTGTAAGTTGCAGGATTTGAGCGCGGTGTTCTCCCAATTGGACTTTGGTCAATGTCAATAACTTTATCGATATGTTCTAATCCTTCTATTTTTTTATACGGCTTTGGTTTTCTGACGCCATTAAAATAATAAGCATTCAAAATCGGGTAAAGCGTTTCATTAATTAGTGTTGATTTTCCACTTCCAGAAACTCCAGTTACGCAAATCATTTTGCCCAAAGGCAATTCTATCGTAACGTTTTTTAGGTTATTCCCAGTTGCTCCGGTCAGTTTGAGGAATTTTCCATTTCCCTCCCGACGTTTTGCTGGAATTTCAATTTTCATTTCGCCATTCATGTACATCGCTGTAATGGTATGATGTTTCAAGATTTCGGCAGGAGTTCCTTTGCTGATGATTTCACCACCAAATTTTCCTGCTTTTGGTCCAATGTCAATGACATAATCCGCACGTTCAATCATGTCTTTATCGTGTTCGACCACAATTACCGAGTTTCCAATATCGCGTAATTGTTCGAGAGAATGAATCAATTTGTCATTGTCTCTTTGGTGCAAACCAATGCTGGGTTCATCTAAAATATATAAAACACCAACGAGTTGTGAACCAATTTGGGTAGCCAGACGAATGCGCTGTGCTTCGCCACCAGAAAGTGATTTTGAACTTCGGCTTAAAGCCAAATAATCCAAACCTACGTTCATTAAGAAGTTCAATCTGTCCTTAATCTCTTTGATTACTTCAGTTGCGATACGCTTTTGTTTATCAGATAAATGACTGTCTAATTCATGAAACCAAGCAGTCAAATCCGAAATGTCCATATCGCACAATTCGGCAATGTTTTTTTCATTTATTTTAAAAAATAATGCTTCTTTTTTCAAACGTGAACCGTCGCAAACGGGACAGTTTGTTTCATCCATAAATTCTTTTGCCCATCTTTTTATAGTTGTCGATCCACTTTCGTCGTATTGATTTTTAATGAAATTTGAAATTCCTTCAAAATCAATTTTGTAGTCGCGAGCAACGCCTAAATCTTTAGAATTGATGGTAAACTTTTCTTTGCCACCATTCAAAATCATTTCCATCGCTTCTGCCGGAATTTTTTCGATGGCATCTGTTAATTTGAAATCGTATTTTTCTCCAATGATTTCTAACTGTTTGAAAATCCAAGAACTTTTATATTCGCCCAAAGGTGCAAATCCACCAGCTTTAATGGTCAATTTTGGATTTGGAACAATCTTCTTTGTATTGATTTCATTTACCGTTCCTAAACCGTTGCAATGATCACAAGCCCCTTTTGGGGAGTTGAAAGAGAATAAATTGGGTTCTGGATTTTGATAGGAAATACCAGTTGTAGGACACATCAAGTTTCTACTAAAAAAACGAACTTGATTCGAATCTTGGTCCAAAACCATCAATACATTCTCTCCATGAGACATGGCCGTATTGATACTTTCTGTCAAACGTTTTTCGTTATCTGGCGTATCTTCAATGATCATTCGATCTACAACAATTTCTATATCGTGGGTTTTATAGCGGTCTAATTTCATTCCCAAAGTAATATCTAGGACATCACCATTTACACGAACTTTAAGAAATCCTTGCTTGGCAATTTGCTGAAAAAGTTCTGCATAATGTCCTTTACGGGCACGAATAACCGGTGCTAAAATATTAATTCGTTTTCCCGTAAAATCCTGAATAATCAAATCTTTTATTTGCTCATCCGAATAAGAAACCATTTTTTCACCTGTATTGTAGCTGTATGCATCAGCGCCACGAGCGTATAACAAACGCAGGAAATCATAAATTTCAGTAATGGTTCCTACGGTTGAACGCGGACTTTTACTAGTCGTTTTTTGCTCAATAGCAATTACTGGGGAAAGTCCATCAATTTTATCCACATCAGGGCGTTCTAAACCACCCAAAAATTG
>JAGOJA010000095.1 GCA_017995345.1 Flavobacterium sp. | reverse complement strand
CGGTGCACTGATTTATGTTTCAATCGAAATTTGATGGGAATAAAGTGCTAAATTTGGAAGTCTTTCAACCAAAAAGAACCTGTAAAGCGTTTTTTGTCTTACAAATGGAAGTGTGCTGTTTTTTTAAATTAATTAGAAAAATTAAATAACATAGAAATAAAAAAGGGATGAACAAAGATTTAATTTTAAGAGAAAAACTAGCCTTACAACGAACTATATTAGCAAATCAATCTACTTTTCTTTCCTTTTTGCGGACATCCATGTATTTTTTGATGGCAGGTTTGAGTTTGACAAATCTATTGCTAATTGAAAATGGTTTATTCATTGAAATTGGGCTTTTTGTTGCTTCGTTTGTCATTTTTGTTCTTGGAACATTCAATTTTTTCAAGCATAGGAAATCTATTTTAGAAAATAAAAAACACATAGGCGATTATCAGATGGAATATTACGAAAAGTAAAAAAAAACTATTAATCAACACTTTAGATTCCAAAAATTAAGAATTTGATTGAGTATCATCCAAAGCAATAAACAAAAAAATGAACTGGAAAAAACCAAAAAAAGCGACTATTCAAAATATTATTTTTATCCTATTTATAGCATTGCTGTTGTTTAGTCCTTTAGGCACTTTTGTAAAAATACAATTGAACCGATTGATCGCTTTTTCGCCCAAAACAATTGCCGTTATGGATCAAAAAGAATTATCAACGTATCAATGGGAATTAGTAGATGCCTCTGGAAAAAGGGTTTCATTGGAAGCCTACAAAGGAAAGGTGATATTCATCAATTTCTGGGCTACTTGGTGTCCGCCTTGTATTGCCGAAATGCCAAGCATGCAGGAATTATATGTTGATTATCAAAATAAAATAGTTTTTTTGTTTGTGACAACGGATTCTTTTGAAAAAGCAAATGCTTTTATGACCAAAGAAAAACTAACACTTCCCGTCTATCAATCAGTTAGCAATCCTCCTTTGGAAATGGAGTCTTCCACAATTCCAGCGACCTATCTTGTTGACCAACAAGGCAATTTGATTGTAGCAAAAATTGGAGCTGCTGACTGGAACAGCGATTCGTTCCGCGAGAAATTAGATGAATATATTCGGAAATAAAAAGTAATACAATGAACATTTCATTTTTATTGAAAGCATAAAAATGGGAATTGTATTGTATCAATCTAAATGATAAAACTTCATTATCAAATAACGCAGGAGTAGGTACAAGAAACTTCCTACCACTAAAAATGTGATAAAAAAGCTAATTAGGTTTAGCACAACATTAGGAATAAACTTTAATCTACGATGCGTTATCATGGGTTCCCGATGCAAACTTTTGTAAATATTTTCCTTTACTACTGTAATTATATTTTTGATGATTTTTTTAATTTTATAGGAATTCATTACAACCATTATAGCCATAAAGTATCCCAAATTTTCAGCTCTCTAAATTAGTCAATTTATTCAATATTGAAACCTTTAGAAGCAAAAAAATAAACCACCATGGACTGAAAATCCATAGTTTTGGTTTAGCAGACTGAAAGTCTCCACGGTTATAATAATAAAAATCAACCGCAGATTCACAGATTTATTATAACCTAAAAAAAAATCTGAGAATCTGCGGTAAATTTTTTTAGAACCTGAAAGGGAAATGCACTAAAGTGCATAGTTTTAAACTATTTCTCTGACCAATAAAACAACAGCGATTCCTGTTCCAACTCACTTATTACTGAGCTTTCAAAAAGTCCTTGTTTTCAATGCGTGCAGGAAACTGATCCATGGCTCGTTCTGCAATTGCTGTGATAGAAAGTGATGGGTTAACACCGGGATTTGCAGAAATCATTGAGCCATCAATTATCAACATATTTTGGTACCCAAAAACTTCGTTATTTTTATTAATTACTCCTTCAGAACGGTCTTTTCCCATCACTGCGCCTCCCAATACATGGGCGGTCGAAGGAATTCCTGCAACGGATTCTAAGACAAATGAAGTGGGCTTGCCGTTAATTATTTTGCTGTATTTTTCTGTTAGAGCGATAGACTCCGGAATATAAGCTGACGGTTTTAATCCTGTACCAACTGATGAAGACATGCCGCCTAAAAAATTATTTTTGAATTTTAAAGTACTGTCTATGGATTGCATGAATAATAAAACAGTAGTGTTTTTTGACCAGCTGTTTACCCAATAAATTTTAAAATAAGATAACGGATATTTCACCACTTGTTGGGCCATATTGGCCATTCGTTCTACCGTATTTCTTCCATTAGACAAAGGCAAATGAAGCAATTTCCAGAAATCCGATCCTAGGGAATACCTCACAATTTCCAAATGACTGTTGTCATCCGTGTGAAGGAGACTGCCAATTGCCACTCCTTTAGATAAATTTTTAGTTTTGTCTAAAGTGGAAACACTAACCAGAGTTTCATTATTGGTTCGTATGTCATCACCCAGTTTGTCTGACACTAAAGGAAGTGATGTAGTCTTTAGTTTAAGTAGTAATTTAATCGTACCCAATACCCCTCCAGAAAAAATCACTCCTTTTGAAGTATATTCTTTTGTAGATCCAAAAAATTTCGTGCTTGATTTTACAGCAACCTTGTAACCTGTAGCCCCATCTTTAGTATCAATGGGCAAAACATTGTACACTTCATTTTCAGCAAGAATTTCAGCGCCATTACTTTGTGCCAAATAAAGGTAATTTTTATCCAATGTGTTTTTAGCATTATGCCTGCAACCCGTCATGCAACCTCCGCAAAAATTACATCCAGCTCTTTCAGGGCCTTTACCATCAAAATAAGGGTCTTTCACCTTCACTCCTTCTTTTCCAAAGAAAACCGCTACATCAGGATGTTCAAATTGATCTTCTTTCCCAATCTCTTTAGCCAATTCTTTCAATGCTAAATCGCCGTCAAATAATTTTGGATTTCTGGATGCACCAAGCATTTTGAGTGCTTTTTGATAAAATGGTTTTAATTCAGTTTCCCAGTCTACTAACTCGCTCCAGCTTCCTGATTTATAAAATGCTGATTTTGGAACAGGCAAAGTATTGGCATACACCAATGAACCACCGCCAACTCCCGTTCCCGATAGTATTACAATATGTCTAAAAATACTCATTTTCATAATACCAAAGAAACGCAGTGAAGGCATCCACAACCATTTCCTGAGATTCCAATTGGTTTTAGCAAAATCTTCTGATCTATACCATTTTCCTTTTTCAATTACAAGTACTTTGTACCCCTTTTCAGAAAGCCGTAAAGCACTTACAGAGCCACCAAAACCACTTCCTATTATTATATAGTCAAAATCGTGTTGCATTAGTTTTAATTGTATATCGAAAAGTAAACAATTAATTCGAATAATATGCATGCATACTAAAATTTAATTACTGTTGTCTTGTTTCCAAAAAAAATGTCTCGTTTATTAATTCACTAGCCTGTAATAGAACATTTGCGGAGCACCTTCGACACCGGCATCCATCATCAATTTTTTCTTTGCTTCAGAGTTGATACTTGTTTTCGCTTTTTTCATATCAGAAATAGCAAATACTAAGGTCACCATATTAGGGTCATCCAAGCTTCGAGCCATTCCCCTATCTATTAAACCTTCTTCCATTCTTTTAGTCATTCCCTCGGCCTCGTAAACTTTTAGCCAGGCATCAAAATCTTTTACGCGGTGCATCACCATTAATCGGTCTTTGAGATTAATTTTAGAGTCATCATTTCGTATCACATCATAAAACCCAAATTCGGGTTTACCCATTACACCGGCTTTTTTCATAGCTTCCTTGAGACTTGGCAATGCACTAAACTCTTTGGCTTTCATAACATCATTGATTTTGTCAATAACAATGATTGTATTAGGGTCATCCATTCCTCTTCCAATAACAAAATGCGTAATACCATAAGCCAGTCTTACTGAATCGTGTGCATCGTATTCTTTTCTCCATTTAGCATAATCAGCCACTTTGTGTTTAATGGTAATTACTTTAAAAGGCTTGAACTCAGGCATAGCCATTTCTGGTTTTTCCATCATTTCAGGTTCTTCTACTTTTTCCGTTTTATTGTTTTTACAAGAGAAAACAGCAACCATAAAAACTAATATTAAAACGGGTTTCAAAAACTTTTTAATGTGTTCCATATTATTTGTTTTTAAATTAACTTTACAGTATAAATGTAGCCATAAATATTGATTTTCAATTACTTACAGATTGTTTTTAAATAAAAATAAACACCATAAGGTTCTAAACAGGCAATTATGTTAGATCAATAAAAACATTTTTTACATAAAAAAAAACCGTCTCGAAAAAAACGAGACGGTTTTTAAAATAGTTATAGACTAGTTACAAAATATAATCGGTTGTAATAAAATTAGATTCTTTACTGTTTAATAATTCCTGTAAAATAGCGTTGTTATAGTCATTGTCTTTAGAAGCAACAAAAGTTCTAATCGAGAACGAACGCAAGGCGTCATGAATACTCAAGGTTCCCACAGCTGAGTCTTTACGCCCTGTAAATGGGTATACGTCAGGACCTCTTTGGCAAGAACTATTTAAGTTTACTCGGCACACTAAATTCACTAATGTATCAATCAGTGGCGCAATGGTTTTGATGTCTTTTCCAAACAAACTTACTTGTTGACCATAATTCGATTCGGCCATATCATTCAATGGTTCCTGAATATCTTTAAAAGTCATAATAGGCACGACAGGACCAAACTGCTCTTCGTGGTACACGCGCATTTCTTTATTTATTGGAAACAAAACTGCAGGAAAGATATAATTTGGAGTATGCTTCCCTCCTTTTTCGTTGATGATTGTTGCGCCTTTACTAGTTGCATCATCAATCAGTTCCTGAATGTAAGCTGGTTTCTCTTTTTCAGGTAACGGAGTCAACATAACCGATTTGTCCCAAGGATTTCCAAAAACAAGCGAGTCTACTTTGGCTGCGAAACGTTTGTTAAATTCATCGGCGATAGCCTCGTGAACATATAAAATCTTCAATGCCGTACAACGCTGTCCGTTGAATGACAATGATCCTGAGATACATTCTTGGATAGCCAAATCTAAATCAGCATCTGGTAAAATGATGGCTGGGTTTTTGGCTTCAAGCCCTAAAATTAAACGCAACCTATTTTTGTTTGGATGTTGATCCTGCAAAGCGATTGCCGATTTACTATTTCCTATCAAAGCCAAAATATCAACTTTTCCGGACTTCATTATAGGCGAAGCTACCTCGCGTCCTCTACCATAAACGATATTGATAGCTCCTTTTGGAAAACTGCTTCTAAAAGCTTCCAACAAAGGAGAAATTAACAATACACCATGTTTAGCAGGTTTAAAGATCACAGTATTCCCCATTATCAATGCTGGAATTAGCAAAGAAAAAGTTTCGTTCAGTGGATAATTATAGGGTCCAAGACACAACACAACCCCAAGAGGTCCACGACGCACCATGGCATTTACTCCTTGACTTTTAGTAAAACGAGCGCTGTTTCTGTCTAATTGTTTATAATCTTCAATAGTATCGTAAATGTATTCTACGGTTCTGTCAAATTCTTTTTCGGAATCACCCAATGATTTACCAATTTCCCACATCAATAATTTAACGACCTCGCTTCGGGTGGCTTTCATTTGCGAAACAAAATTGGACATGCATTTGATACGATCTGCTACTTTCATTGTAGGCCACAATCCTTGACCGTTATTGTAAGCAGTACTAGCCGCATTAACAGCCTCAAAAGCTTCGTTTTCGCCCATAAAGGGAACCGAACCTAATATAGTTGGCGCATATTCTTCGGTTGATGAAATCGTTGAAAAAACTGCGGTAGTTTGACCTTCCCATTTTTTTAACTCTCCATCAATTAGATAAGTGTCTTGATTTAATAAAGTTGTAATCTGAAATTCTTCTGGTATTAAACTCATGTTAAAGGTATAATGTTTGTAATTAAAATAATTAAAGAGGCAATTACCTCTTTGTGTTTTATGGTTCTACTACTTCGCCATCCCATTCTATGATACCTCCAATCAGGTTGTACGCATTTTCAAAACCCAACTGATTCATAATATCGCAAGCTTTGGCACTTCGCATTCCAGAACGGCAATACACATAGTAGTTTTTATTTTTATCCAAAGCCTCTATTTCAGTTACAAAATCCTGCCCTCTTTGGATATCAATATTGATAGCATTGGCAATAATTCCTTCACTGAATTCAGCTTCAGTTCTCACGTCGAGAATAACAGCATTTTCATCTGCTTCAAATTGAGAAACCCAATCTTCTTGTGTTAAATTCATACTATTTTTTTTTTGTAAAATTACGACGTTTCTACTAAACAGTATTTCCAAAAAATGTTAATTGGATAATATTTATGTGAAAACGTTTTCGAAAAACATTAACTATCAATAAATTATAAATTAGGCTTTTTTTTTTACGAAATAACAACCTATTAAACCCATAGACAATTTGAAATAATAAATATACAATCAAGTACTTAACTATTTATTGGTGAAAAAAATTAGCAATCCTTTCTGAATTATTTACACTACTTTTACACTTAGAACGACAGAAAAAAAAGACTAAAATGCTTGATCCAATAAAAAAAATATTTCCTTCATTTTCTACTGAATTAGTAAATGAAATTGAAACTAATGCTACAATTCATTCCTTCGAAACCGATACTATTATCATACGAACAGGACAATATATAAAAAACACCGTTTTAGTTACCAAGGGAAAAATTAAAATATACCGTGAGGATGAAAATGGCGGTGAGTTTTTTATGTATCATTTACAACCCGGTCAAGCTTGTGCTATTTCTATGATATGTGCTACCAAAAACGAAAAAAGCCAGATAATGGCTAAAGTTATTGAGGATGTAGAGCTCATTATGGTGCCTTTGCCATTGATGGATAAATGGATGATGGAACACCGCAGCTGGTATGAATTCGTTATTGATACGTATCGCAGCCGTTTTGAAGAGGTGCTGGAAGTTATAGACAATATAGCATTTAGAGCAATGGACGAACGTTTAGAGTTTTATTTAAAACGTCATGCTGATGTTTGTGGTTGTAAAGAATTGAAATTATCGCATCAGGAAATTGCATCTGAATTGAATACGTCTAGAGAAGTGATTTCCCGTTTATTGAAAAAAATGGAGCAACGCGGATTAGTCATTTTATACCGCAACAACATTGAACTTTTAAAATAAAAATTGGCTCAAAAAAGCATTTAAGCAATATGCAAATCACTTGATTTATTGCTTCAAAAAAATAAAAAATGGAATATTTAGGTTATTTTATTTCAATTATTATTGGACTATCATTGGGTTTGATTGGAGGTGGCGGATCGATTCTTGCTGTTCCTATTTTAGTATATCTTTTTCATATAAATCCAGAACAAGCTACTAGTTATTCCTTATTTATAGTTGGAATAACAGCAATGGTTGGAAGCTACAGCCATTACAAACTTGGCAATTTGAAAATAAAAGCAGCGCTTGTTTTTGCACTACCTTCCGTACTTTCTTTACTATTTGTGAGAGATGTTATTCTGCCCAGAATCCCTTCAATTGTATTTACAGTAAATTCGTTTGAAGTATCAAAAAATCTTATGATAATGATTGTTTTTGCTTTTCTAATGATAGCTGCCTCTATATCTATGATACGAAGGTCGACTCCAAAAGAAATTGTAATACGAGATGGCAGCATCCGCATTGCAGCAATTGGGCTTTTAGTTGGTTTTATCACTGGGTTTTTAGGCGCGGGAGGTGGTTTTTTGATTATTCCTGCTTTGCTATTCTTTGCAAATTTACCGATGAAACAAGCCATTGGAACCTCATTATTGATTATCTTTATTAATTCATTAATTGGTTTTGCCGGTGACGTTTTGAAAGGGAATGAAATCCATTATGAACTGCTTTTAACCATTTCTGCTATAGCCCTTATCGGGATGTTTATTGGAACTTATTTGTCTAAAAAAATAGATGGCGCAAAACTGAAACCAGCTTTTGGTTGGTTTGTATTAGTAATGGGAATTTATATTATTATCAAAGAGTTTTTCCTAAATTAAAAACAGAATGTAACAATTATCACTGAATATCCCAAAAAACAGAGGTAAATTTGTACTATTCAATTAAAAGAACAATCATGCAAATAGAGCAAATATATACAGGATGTTTAGCACAAGGGGCATATTACATCACTTCAAATGGTGAAGCGGCAATTATAGATCCCTTACGCGAAACAAAACCTTACTTAGACCGATTGCAAAGGGATGGCGTTAAATTGAAATATATCTTTGAGACCCATTTTCATGCTGATTTTGTGTCAGGACATGTTGATTTAAGTAAAGAAACAGGTGCTCCTATCGTTTATGGTCCAAATGCAACGTGTGAATTTGATTGTGTTTCTGCTACAGATGGTCAAGAATTTGTCATTGGAAACATCAAAATAAAAGTATTGCATACACCTGGACACACCATGGAAAGTACTACTTTCTTATTAATTGACGAAAACGGAAAAGACCATGCTATTTTCTCTGGAGACACTTTGTTTATTGGCGATGTAGGAAGACCCGATTTAGCTCAAAAAGCGGCTCACATGACACAAGAACAATTGGCCGCAATCCTATTCCATTCGTTACGTACAAAAATTATGACTTTGGCAGATGATGTTATTGTCTATCCCGCTCACGGTGCAGGAAGTGCTTGTGGAAAAAACATGAGTAAAGAAACTGTTTCAACCATTGGCGAACAAAAAGCGACCAATTATGCCTTGAGAGCTAATATGACTGAAACGGAATTTGTACAAGAAGTTACCGAAGGTTTATTGCCTCCTCCTGCTTATTTTGGTATGAATGTAGCCATGAATAAAAAAGGATATGACAGTTTTGAAAATGTATTGAATTTAGGAATGCGCACCTTATCAGTTGAAGAATTTGAAGTAGCCGCTGAAGAAACCGGAGCCTTATTATTAGACACCCGAAAAAACGGAGAATTTGCCAAAGGATTTATTCCCCAGTCGATAAACATTGGAATTGACGGAGATTTTGCTCCTTGGGTGGGTGCTTTAGTTGCTGATGTACAACAACCCATTCTAATTATTTGCGAACTGGGACAAGAGGAAGAAACGGTTACACGCTTGAGCCGCGTAGGTTTTGACAACTTAATTGGCCATCTGGCAGGTGGTTTTGATGCTTGGGCAAAAGCTGGAAAAGAAATTGATACTATAAATAGAATTTCAGCCGAACAATTTGCAAAAGAAGTGAAAATTAGTGAAAGCAAAATAATTGACATTCGTAAAGAAAGTGAATATTGTGCAGAGCATGTGGATGAAGCGTATAACAAACCACTCGCCCTTATCAATGAATGGATCAAAGATATTAATCCAAAAGAACATTTTTACATGCATTGTGCTGCTGGATACCGCAGTATGATTGCCGCTTCGATACTAGAAGCACGCGGTTTTAGAAATTTTACTGAAATTGAAGGCGGTTTTAATGCTATTGCAAAAACGATGGTTCCAAAAACCGATTTCTTCTGTCAGAGCAAAATTTTGAAATAGTTAACGAAACGAATTTTACAATGAAAAAAAACATGGGTTCAACAGACAGAATTATTCGTATCGCTATAGCAGTGCTCATTGCTATATTGTATTTTACGAATACCATCAACGGAACACTTGCATTAGTTTTAGGAACTTTTGCAATTATTTTTGTACTGACTAGTTTTATAAGTTTTTGCCCCTTGTATTTCCCGTTTGGATTTTCAACCCTAAAAAAAAAATAACATGTCCGATTTAAAATGCTGTGTCGTTTCTTGCGACAAACCGCTGGATGCAGCCTACTGGGAAGCACAATACGAAACCAAAACAACAGGTTGGGATTTAGGCAAAGTATCGCCACCAATACAAACGTATGTAGATACGGTTGCTGATAAAAATTGTTCTATCCTGATTCCAGGTTGCGGCAACAGTTATGAAGTAGAATACCTTTTGGAACACGGATTTACAAATAATACCGTAATTGATATTGCACCAACACCCGTTGCTGTTCTAAAAGAAAAATTCAAAAAAAAACCTAACATTCAAATTGTTTTAGGTGATTTTTTTGAACATCAGGGAAAATATGATTTGATTCTGGAGCAAACCTTTTTCTGTGCTTTGCCTCCAACAATGCGTCAAAAATACGTTTGGAAAATGCACCAACTTTTGGCTGACGAAGGGATTTTAGCGGGATTATTATTCAATAAAACATTTGAATCTGGACCTCCTTTTGGCGGAAGCAAAGAAGAATATGAAAAACTTTTCAAAGACGCTTTCCATTATATTAAAATGGAAGTGTCTCCAAATTCAATTGCACCAAGAGCAAATACAGAGTTGTTTTTTGAATTGAAAAAAAACAATCAAGTTGTTGTAAATTTATATGAATTTGAAGGCATTACGTGTAGCGGCTGCATGGAAACCATCACTGAGAAACTACTGGCAATTGACCGTGTTTCAAACGTGAGTATGAGCAGTAATTTTGCTGAAGTTTTAATTGTCAGTAAAAATGAAATTGCAATCGAAGCATTACAACAAGTGATTTCTTATGATGAAAAATATCAAATCAAAAAAATAAAAAACTAATTTCAGATTCTGTTTATTAAATTAAAAATAAAAAAATGAAAGCATTATTATTTACAAATTGGCATATAATGCGCTGGGCTCGCTTAGCGTTTGCTATATTTTTATTTGCACAAGCTTATATTCTCAAAGAATGGATATTCATAGGTTTTGGACTATTTTTCTTTATTCAAGTGATTTTTAATTTTGGTTGTGGCGCAAATGGCTGCGGTGTTCCTAACAATAAATACAACAAAAGATGAGTAATTTTGATACTATTATCCAATCCGAAAAACCAGTTTTAGTAGACTTTTTCGCCACATGGTGCGGACCTTGTAAAATGCTTAGTCCCATTTTGAGAGAAGTGAAAGACAGCTTGGGCGATACTGTTTCCATCATTAAAATTGATGTGGACAAAAACCAGCAAATCTCCAGCAAATATCAGGTTCGTGGCGTTCCTACGATGATTTTATTTCAAAACGGCAAGCAATTGTGGAGACAATCCGGAGTATTGACTAAGGAGGAAATCATTAAAACGATTATAGAAAAAAGCAATAGATAGGCCATAAAACCGTTAGAAATCGATTTTGTTTTGCAAATAACTATTTGGAAACTACGGCCACTTTTAGCACTGCTACCGATTTTTAAAATAAATTTATTGGTCAGAAAAACAAACGGTAACTGTACTTATTCCTATCTTAGTAAGCCCCATGGAAAATCCACGCCAATATAGACTTTCAAGGTCCGAATCTTTATTTGTGAGAGAGCGTTTGACACGATTAAAAAATTTGCATTTCATTTTTAAAGTACTGTACAACTTCATCAGAGCTTTTCAAAAAATGCATTTT